>DTUH01000269.1 GCA_012964265.1 Candidatus Lambdaproteobacteria bacterium | reverse complement strand
GTTCTTGTCACGTCTCGAAAATTCAGTTTTGTCACGTGTCTCCCCCTTCCAAACCGGAAAGTCTGCCGAAGACGCATTATTAGTTTCTTTGACCATGTACCCTTTTTTGTCATCTTGGAGGTACTCAAGCTTGAATTTTGTGTTGTAAAGAAAAGTCTGCGGTTTTATTTTCAGCGCAGGTGGTGTATTCCTTCTGATGGAAGTTTCCAATTCCAGTGGTAAAATCACGTTTTCCCCTTCTCTTTTTGAGATCTTGAGGTAGTAGCAAAAAGCAATTTGCCCTCTTGCAAATTTAATTTGGTTGATTTTTGCTGATTCAATATTGAGGTGCTTCAAATTTAAGGTGTAAGCGATTCTGCTGTGAATTTGAGGCAGGTCATGCACATAAATCAGGAGAGCATTTAGCCGCCCATGTGCATTGGTAATAACGTTGACTATCGCAGGCCGCTCCAGTTTATTGAAAATAGTGAGATTCTCTGCAACCATCCCCGGTGGAGAGCTGAGCAGAAAACGATTTGGAAATGAAGCAAAAAACCAGTTGATCAATGGACTGTAAAGCTCAGTCAATTCAACCAAAGTTTCATTACTGAGAGATTGCCGGATGGTGCGGATAAATTTGTCTGTGGTTTGGTCCGTGCCGTGTTCATCAAGTGAGCCCAGTTTTAGATCACGCCACAAGACTTGTAATTCAGCTTCAGATTTTTCGAGAAGTTTTCTCTCCTTTTGATTTATCCGCTCCAAGGGTGTCAGCAAAACAGAAACCAGATTTTCACGCAGACTCCTGTTAATTAAAAGATATATACGTGTATCGGATTCAAGATCAGTCTTTTTAATATCCAGATATGTCTGGATAAAATCCATTGAATCTTCCTGCTTCTGAGAGGATCGCATTTCGGCAAAAACCCGATAAGTCTCTTCAAAAAATGTTCTCAAACTCCGTGTGGAGTGGGCATTGCTGTCGCTCACTGAAATGTAATCCGAGATGTTGCAGAGGAAAAGCAGAATAACATTGATCAGATTTCGGTCTGCAATTTCAAAAAAACTTTGCAGTGCTTGATCAAAATAGGCAGAAGTTCTACTGAGCTGCACAACCGTCGTGTGATGTACAATGAGCAGAGATACGAGGGTGAATAATTCCTGGTCATCATAACCGATACGCTCCAGTGCTTTTACAGCAATCGATGTTCCGGAAACCTCATGATCTGTTTGCGGATCAATTTTTCCGACATCATGAAACAGGATGCCCCATTTGAGTGCTAATATATGTTTTGGCTCCAGGTATTGATACAATTCCTGATAATCTTTTTTTAGCCGATCCAGTTCTTTTTGCGTACGATCTAGTGCATTTATCGTATGCGTACAGACAGGATGTTGATGGTAAGCAAGATTGCGCAGCAGGAAACGCATTTTATTTGTTTCCGGAATGAAGCAACCCATTAAAGTCCGGGGTTGATTTTCCGCATTAATCGGTTCACAAATTTCCAACATGATTCGCCAGGCATTTGCCGCAAAAGGCGTAAGCATAAGTTTGCTGAAACGTTCCGCAATTTGTGGACGATGAATTTCAATAACATCCGGAGTTAAGATTTTGATCAAATCTGCCATTTCATCCTTGAGATCAAAAGACAAATCATATTCTGATTGGCCCACATATTCAAAGAGCTCAAGTAATGCAGGAGGATCATTGAAAATCAGAGATATCGGTACTTGCGGTAATCCTTCCAATGCATTTATTTCAACAATTTGGCGCTTCCCCAAATTGACTACAACCTGGAAATTAGAGAAAGTCCTCACTATGGTTCGATCCAGCAGACGCTGCAAAATTGCCTCTGAAAGATATTGGATATGATTCACCATTTGCAGGCGGTAGCGGTCAAAAACGTCAATACTCTCGAACCGTTTTTTCTTGAGCAGGTAAAGTCGCTCAGTTGCATCATTGATGATGTTAATCTGAAGATCTTTTTCAGACAGTCCACTTTCACGTGCGTGATCGTCAAAATGAAACTTTGCTGCGACTGCAGAAAAGTTGCGCAGGTCGTATAAAAACTCCAGCGCCTGACAAAGTTTGAATCCCTGACGCGGAGAAATAATTCTTTTTTGGATTAGCAGGGCCAACATATCTGCAGTTTGATTAGGAAATACACCAAAAGTTGCTGCAGCCAACCAAAGGGGGATTTGCAATGAGCGTAAACCACCTTGATCTTCCTTGATATTCATCTGACTCAAACCTGGAACCGTACGATTATGGTAGTCACGTATTTGACTCAGCACGAATGTTTCGTAGGGTAGTATTTGAAAAAATCTGCGTTTCAAGGCATTTGCTAAATTATTACTGCCAAGCAAAACCCTGCTTTCCAAAATGGCCGGAATAGTGTGGATGCTACCGGGGTCTTTAAAACGTGATAAATCCTCGTCTAATTCAAAGTATTGGTGTGCGGTTTCTATTCCTGCTATCCGGAGTAAATGCTCAATATGAATAATGAATTGCCGGCAAATCTCTGCCTCTCCGGAACTTAGTTGTTGTGTGTCCAGACAATAACCGAGATCACGGTCGGATGCAAAACTTAGTTCCGCTCTGCCATATCCTCCTCTGGCGAAGATTACAAAGTGCTTGAGTAAAAAATCCCGTTTGAGTTCAGCTTGTTGAGCCAAAGGCATTTGCTCGTTTAAACTTTCAAGTCGTTCAGTTAGACTCGATATTTCACGGTTCAAATCTGCATCAATACTATTATAATATTTAAGCAGCTGCCTTTGTTCAGGGTCTTCCGGATTCGATTCAATCTTCTCGATTTGTTTCCGGTTGAGTTCGTGTTTTTGCTGATTTTTCGGCAGTGATTTTTTTTTGAAACGATATTCTTTTTTAAGCTCTTCGTTAATCCTTTCTTTAAGGATGGGCAGATCTTCAAATGCGTATTCAAAAGCGGTGTGGATGATACTGTCCAAAAGGCGTGTATTTTGTGAAAGAGTCTCAAAAGAGTTGTTTGTACTCAGGCTCTTTTTCACAATTATTTGGTATTGCTTTTCAAAATGCTCAGCAACAACCGTTGCAAATACATTTTCTCGTGCAGCAAGATATTCATGAGTTTGGCAGGCATCAATCTTCAAAGGCCGCCAAACATTATCAAGACGTTTCAGTATGGATATTTTGTGTTTTTCAATTATCCCAGGATCTTCATTGAAGATGAAAGGAGAAAGAAATGGATAATTTTCAATAGGAGAAAAGTTAGTATCCATGAACTAGAAATTATTTGCTGGTGACTGGAATAAGTATTTAATACTGAACGATTTTAATTTTTTTGGCATCCATATCTGAGAAATAATATTATGAAGATTACAACAAAATTTACCCCTGCACTGTAGCGCGAAACCGGCTGGAAAATACTTGCTTAAAACATTCAAAAAAGATTTTCCTGAGATCTTTGAGGAACTGAAAGCCCCAAATGCTGATAAGCCCTCTCGGTAGCCATTCGTCCTCGAGGAGTTCGCTGCAAAAAGCCCTTGAGCAGCAGAAAAGGCTCATACACGTCTTCAATTGTGTCTTTTTCCTCAGATACTGATGCAGCAAGAGTACTCAATCCAACAGGGCCGCCACCAAATTTTTCAATGATGGATTCAAGTATGAGACGGTCCATTTGATCAAGACCTACAATATCTATTCTCATTTTATCTAAACTCTTCTTGACCAACGGCAAAGTGATTACTCCGGAGGTCTCCATATCAGCAAAATCACGGCAGCGTTTCAGCAAGCGGTTTGCAATTCTGGGTGTCCCTCTTGCTCTGCGGGCAAGTTCCAAAGATGCTTCTTCCACAATTTCAATACCAAGTAAAGACGCCGCACGCAGGATTATTGTTTTCAGCTCTTCCGGATTATAGAAATTAAGCCGGAACTGAATACCAAAACGTTCTCTTAAAGGTGAGGTGAGCAGTCCTGCCCGTGTTGTTGCTCCCACCAGGGTAAAATGCGGCAAATCAATTTTAACGGTGCGTGCCCCGGGTCCTTCTCCGATAATGATGTCGAGTGTAAAATCTTCCATTGCGCCATAGAGCACTTCTTCCACCACTCGATTCAGCCGGTGTATTTCATCAATAAACAAAATTGTCCCGGGTTCCAGATTTGTGAGGATTGCCGCTAAATCACCCTGACGCTCAATAACAGGTCCGGAAGTCGCTCGCAACGGGACCTCCATTTCTCGGGAGAAAATATTTGCGAGTGTAGTTTTCCCCAATCCCGGAGGTCCACTCAATAGTACATGATCCAAAGCATGGCCACGTTTTTTTGCTGCCCCAATATAAACGACCAGATTTTCCTTAATTTCTTGCTGTCCAATATAGTCCTTTAAACGTTCCGGACGCAGGGATTGATCGAATTGCTCTCCAAGTTGGGGTTCCGGAGCAACCATTCTTTCTTCAGCGTTTTCCGGAAGATCAGGGGTCTCGGAGTCCACAGTTAGTTCCTGCATGGTTGTTCAAGAAGAAGGAGAGAGTTTTTCCGGATTCTCCTTTGAGGCGATTTCCGGACTGATACGCCATGTGTAGAGTGGCGAAAAAACGTATAAGATGAGGTAAGCGAGTGCGGCATGACCAAAGTAGGGTGTGAAGGCAAAGCCGATGATTAGCACAATTGTTAAAAATAAAAACTTTCGACTACGGCTCATCAAGCGCCCGATGTGCATATAACGAATAGGAAAACTTATCATTAAGATTCCGGCAATTATCATTAAGACAAAACAGAATTGTGCCCAAAAAACTACATCCGGAGTATTTGTTTCCAGTGCGTTTCCAAGCATTATGAATGGAGCTGCTGCTAACAGAGCCGCACCTGGAACGGGCATGCCCTTGAAAAAACCGGGGATACTATTTTGATCCAAAACAAATAATACTAATCGAGTCACTCCCAGAAAAACATACATAATGGCAATCCATCCATAGGGCAGAGCCTGAATCGATTCATCATTTACTTGAGACATTAAAATGAAAAATATGACGGCAGGCGCAATGCAAAAACTGACTGTATCAGAAACGTCGTCGAGAACACCCCCAAGCGTTATGTTATATTTTCTTGGTTTTGCTGATGGTAGCGGAGTTGTGAGTCCCAATTTTCTGGCGACAGCACCGTCCAGTTTATCAAAAAAACCGGCTCCAAGCAGAATCAGGTAGGCTTCCTGAACTCGTCCCCGATAAGCAAAGAGCATGGCTAAAATTCCCATGAGCGCATTCATTACGGTCAGTGCATTTGGGAAAACGGCTAAAATTCGGCGGCGTAAAACCTCATCATTTAAACAAAGATCATCAAGACACGCAGTGCCGTACTTTCGGCAATAACCGGCAATCGAACCAAAATTGATGATCAGCAACAGAATTTCCAAAAAGAAAAGCTGCTGAATCGGAATTGCTCCCAGCCAACTGATCCAGGAATAAAGGGAAGAATCGGGACCCCCTGGTATATAAAAAGCGTGAATGTAAAGCACAACTCCAATCGGAGCCGCAACCATTGTCCGGAGTCGGGTGACTTCCTTCATTTCTTCTACTTCGCCTTTGCGGAGTGAAAAATTTCGCATGAAATGCGCGAAATTATCACGCATTAAAACTGTTACGCACAAAACAAATACAAACACGACGTGCAGCATCTCCAAACGAAAATTCGCACTTTCTGCTAAAGACAGGTAACGCCACATCATGCCCACTGCAACCATCGGAAAAACCATGGAGTACACCACTTTGTCCATGATCCGGTCGGCTAAATGGGCTAGTTTTGCCTGTGGTCTAAAACGGGCTGCAAACCAGCCGTCAATTAAGTCAAGGATCATTGCGGCAAGCAGAAAAATTACTCCGCTATAATAGACAAATGGATTGCGGTCAAGCATCACGTTAATGGCACAGACCATTCCGGCAAAGACCATCGGCGGCCGCCCGTAAACAAGCAAGGCGGCAACATTTGTAGAAATAAATTTAGGGCTGGACATGTTGGTTTATAAGATTAAAAAAAACTCTTTCTGCCATGATCCAACTTTCCTGTATCATTGGCAGAAACATTTATTTTAATACTCCTTTAAGCGATGTGCAACATCGAAGACATAAAGCAGAAGTGCCGCTCTGATGTAGACTCCGTTTCGCAGTTGTCGCCAGTACATTGCCCGCGGATCAACATCAACTTGAGGAGAAATTTCCTGTCGTCTTGGTAAAGGGTGCAAAATGATAGAATCTGTTTTCATCCGGCTAACATTATTTGGGGTCAGACTATAGAGAGAATAATCAATCAAAGTGGATTCTCCAGAGAGATCATACTCATCCTGAATTCTTGTCATATACACACAATCTACTGCAGAAATAACACTGTCCAAGTCATCAGTTTTGTTAATTTTAACACCCTGCGAGCGCAAATATTCTTCCAAATCCTCGGCAATCTGAAAGGAAGATGGAGCAACAAAATCCATTTCAATATCCTTATATTGACTTAATAACATCACCGAAGAACGTACCGCACGACCACGTAACAAATCTCCTACAAACGCATATCGTTTTTTGCGGATGCCTCCGGTTTTTTGAAATGATCTGTGTATGGTGTAAAGGTCAAGAAGAGCCTGGGTTGGATGCTGGTCTTTACCGCTGCCTCCATTTATGATGGGGACACTGCGGCCTGTATTATCCAGCAAATAAGCCATATATTCGCAAAATCCAGGCTTGGGATCACGCATGATGATCATGTCAAAATAGCTGCTGAAAACCCTGACACCGTCTTCCTGACTTTCTCCTTTGTATTCTGATGATAAGGATGGATCCCGGACTTCTCCGGTGTCCATGCCAACCATCTGGCATGCAGTCAAAAAAGAGAGGAAGGTTCTTGTGGAAGGCTGTGTGAAATAGAGCATTGCCTTTTTGTGGCTCAACAACGATTTCAAAAATTCGATCCCGTTTGGTTTACGGGTCATTTTTTTTACGTGATCAGCAATGTCAAATAATTCTTCCATCAACGTTATGGAAAATTGATGGGAGAGCATCACATGTTGGAGACGTCCTGCTTTTTCATAATGACGCATGCGTACTTCTACTGATTGGGAGAAGTACTCGTCGTAGGTCTTGAGTGAGGGTTGCATGAAAGTAGATTTGCCAAAATGTTCTTAGAAAATAATCAACACTAGCCTAAATTTCTACTCCGTAACAGTCCAGCGTGAAATTGCTTTGTGCATAATTATTAAAGTAAAAACTTAGAATGATGGGGATTTATTTTGAGCAAAATAAAAGAGAGGAGATTAAAGGAAGAGCTTGGCAAAAAACAGCTACCGTGTCCCCGTAAGGACACGGTAAAACAAAAATTACTTGATTTCTGCGCTTGCGCCAGCTTCTTCAAGTTTCTTTTTGACTTCTTCTGCCTCTTCCTTGGAGACACCTTCTTTAATTGCTTTAGGAGCAGCTTCAACCGCTTCCTTAGCTTCTTTGAGTCCCAATCCGGTGATTGAGCGGACTTCCTTGATGACGTTGATTTTCTTCTCACCAAAACTGGTCAAAATTACGTCAAATTCAGTTTTTTCTTCTACAGTTCACCCAAACTCGTGCACTTGTCTACTGCGACAGCGATCCAGTT
>DTUH01000268.1 GCA_012964265.1 Candidatus Lambdaproteobacteria bacterium | reverse complement strand
AGGAATTGCACCCGAAACTTGCCCTGCGCTTAATGCAAGAAGCAGGCAAGCTATCAGAATGATTTTAAGATAATTTGCACACTTCATGATTTTATTATGGGAATAATTTTCTTTGGTCAAAGTTTAAATTCAGCAATGACCGGCGCATGATCGGAAGGCCGATCCTGTTCTCGTGCTTCTGTATCGATTATGCATGCTTGGCAGGAGGAAGTCAAAACAGAATTTGCCAGTATATAGTCAATACGCATTCCTTCATCACGTTCAAAACCACGGGTGCGGAAATCCCACCATGAGAATTGTCCGGATCTTTGATCAAATTTCCGAAAAAGATCACTCAAGCCGCAATCTACGAGTTCAGCCAACAGAGCGTGTTCTTCCGGATGAAAGCTTACTTTGTTGCGCATTGATTCCGGATTGGAGAGATCTTCCGCTTTTGGCGCAATATTAAAATCACCCATGATCACCAAGGCGTTGTCTGAATTATTTTCCGCCTTAAATTCCTGAATTAATTCCGTAAAAAATTTCAACTTGTATTGAAATTTTTCTGATTCTGTGGTTTGTCCTTGAGGTACATAAACATTGAACAGCCGTATTCCGGAAACTGTGGCCGAAATCAAGCGGGCATTTTCCGCATCATAACCGTTGCGGAAACCTGTCCTTACATTCCGGATAGGATGTTTGGACAAAATAGCCACACCGTTATACGATTTTTGTCCGGAAAATGCGGATTCGTATCCGGCTTGTTGGAGTTCCCAAACGGGAAACAGAGTGTCTTCAACTTTAGTTTCCTGAAGACATACGACATCGGGATTATTCTCTTTCAGCCACTGTAAGAGCAAAGGCAGGCGTGTCCGGATAGAATTCACGTTCCAGGTTGCAAGCTTCCATAAATGTCTCAAGCTGGAGGTTTCAAGGTAAAGACGGTCATCCGGCAACAAACAGGCGCTGTTGCTGTAAGGAATGTTGTTTGGCTGATCAAGTATTCCGTTCCAGTTACGCTCAACACGAAGGTTTGTGCTGCGCCACAAACGGTAGATTTCCTCAATCAATATTTCAGGAGAAAGACTCGCTTGACGAAGTTCTGAAAATGGCACACCATCCTGCTGGAGTTTTTTACTGAGCGGATCAGGAATCAGGTTTCCGAAACTCTCCTTAGAAGTCATTACTCCTGGGCAAGAGACTGGAGAAGCATGGCATTCTCCTGAATTAGCTGGCGGCGTTTTTTCAGATTCCTTTTGTTGGGACGGCTGTTTGCGTGTCTTTTTGTGGCTGTCTTTTTTTTTGGTGACATGACTTTTTCCAGTTATTTGAGATTAAATCAACTTGTTCTGATCGAAACTAAGCGGTATGGTTTAAGTATTGAACGTAATAAAAGTAGCAAAATAAGAGAAAACTTGCGAGCTTAAATTGATTCAATAAAATCTTCCTTCAAACAAAATAGATGAGCAGCGGAAAACAAAAAATGAAGATTCCCAATAAAGTACTTGGGCCACAAATACAAAAACTAATGGAAATGCCTGTTACCGCTCGGCTGGTTTTAGGAGAATGTAGAATGGAAATTGAAGAAATACTGAGGCTTGGACAAGGTTCCATGCTGGTGCTGGACACAAACGTGAAGGAAAATTTGAAGC
>DTUH01000267.1 GCA_012964265.1 Candidatus Lambdaproteobacteria bacterium | reverse complement strand
ACAGAGGATTTGGACAGAATCGCGTCCGCCAGTTTTTGAATTTCATCATCCAGTTTTTCCAACGGTGCAACACGGTTGAGCAAGCCCCAACTAAGAGCTGTGTTTGCGTCAATGAATTCCCCGGTGAGCAGCAATTCCATTGCCTGTTTGCGAGGTATATTTCGGCTAACCGGAACCGCCGGAGTTGAGCAAAACAATCCAACATTGATTCCGGAAGTGGCAAAACGTGTGTCCTCTGCCGCCACAGCCAAATCACAGGCTGCCACAAGTTGACATCCCGCCGCGGTTGCGATTCCATGGACCTTTGCAATGATCGGTTGAGGCATTTGATTTAGTGTCATCATCATTTTGCTGCACTGCTTGAAAAGTGAGTGATAATAAGCCTCTTTTCTATTGGCAATCATTTCTTTTAAATCGTGTCCGGCACAGAAAACCTTTCCGGCACCCTGCAGAATTACGAGCCGTACCGATTCATTTTTTGCGATGGCGTCCAATTCTTCCTGCAATGTTATCAGCATTGCTTCGGACAAGGCATTGAACTTTTTCGGACGGTTCAGGGTTAAAGTCGCAACGCCGTTTTCTTCCTGGTAGAGAACCAGAGCTTCGGTTGACGAAGTGCTTTCCGGAATTTGCTTTTCTAAAGGTTTCATTTTTCTCCTTTATGATTAAGGTGGTTTTCGTGAAGCATGATCATGTATTGTGCAATAGTCGGTACTATACACTGTGCAGTTAAAGTAGGGAAAATGTCAAATGCATGTTCAACTAAAGGCAAACGCAAAATAGCGGAAAGAGAGACTTTTTCGGTTTGCAGAGCCTCCCAGAATTCTTGGGTTTCTGTTTCTGAAATCAGGGCGTCAGTTTCTCCCTGAATCAGTAAAAACGGCGGTGTCTGTTTGGAAATCCAATTGGCCGGCGTGACTTGCTGATAACATTCCGGCTGCGTTTCCGGAGTACCTCTACAAAGCATTTCCAAAACTCCGGCCTTTGCAGGGTAGGGAGTTTTTTCATTAAACGGATCACTGAAATTGAAAACACCATAGACCGGGACACAGCCTTGAATACTTGTATCCGCTTTTTCAAATCCCGGCTGAAATTCGGTACAGTTTTGAGTGAGGGCCATCAATGAAGCCAAATGACCTCCTGAAGAACCTCCTGTTGCTAAAATGAAATCCGGATCCAATCCGTGTTCTTCCGCATTATTTCTAATCCAGCGCAAAGCCCGCTTGACGTCAATTAAGTGTTCCGGAAAAACAATGTCCGGGCTAAAGCGATAGCTGACAGAATAACAGACCCAGCCTTGTGCCGCCATTCGTGTCATCAAAAATGAGGCTTGCCGTTTGCTGCCGGTAATCCAGGCACCGCCGTGAATCTGCAATAATCCCGGATGCTTCTTTTTTGTATTTCTGGGACGATAAATATCCAGTTTAAGCTGAAGTCCTGCTTCTTCATGAAATACTTGATCGCGGATAATTTCTATCCGTGGATCTTCCACTGCCTTGTTGGGATTAAACCAACTCTGCCAGTCAATTGTGAAAATATTACGGGGTGGAATGAAGTTAGGCGAAATCTTTTTCCATTGATTTCCCAACTGTTCTTCCATTTTTAAATCAAGCCGCTCCGGTAGATTTAGAATAATCCAG
>DTUH01000266.1 GCA_012964265.1 Candidatus Lambdaproteobacteria bacterium | reverse complement strand
TGATGCTAAAACTGGTTGGTAAAGAATATACCGTTACCATGAACAGTGGCGAACTAGTTAACCGGCACCGTCCTTCAGTTGATGTGCTTTTCAGATCAGTTGCAAACCTTGTTGGAAAAAAGTCAGTCGGGGTTATTTTGACTGGAATGGGTGATGACGGTGCAGTGGGACTTGCTGAAATGCACGATGCAGGATCTACGACCATTGCCCAGGATGAGGCAACCTGCGTCGTTTACGGAATGCCTCGCAAAGCAGTGGAATGCGGTGCAGTGGATGAAGTTAGAAACCTTGAAGAAATAGTAAAGAGCCTGATTGAACTCCGTTGAACCAACCTTTTATTTCTCGGACCGGTTTTCATTGGACCTCTTTTTACTTATGATTAATGTGAAAACCATCTCATTACCCGCATTGATTTAAAAGGAGTCAAGGTCAGTCATAATGCTGATTTGGCGATGCCCTGAAATTTGATTGGCCTATTTATGAATTTCCTGTTAAAAATGATTAATTCGTATAAAGTTATAATA
The DNA here is from genome assembly GCA_012964265.1 of Candidatus Lambdaproteobacteria bacterium. GTDB lineage: Bacteria > SAR324 > SAR324 > SAR324 > NAC60-12 > Arctic96AD-7. The sequence continues at coordinate 1,116 of DTUH01000266.1, read as the reverse complement.
CCACACTAGAAAAGTCTTAACATGCCAAAATCATTGATGCACATAGTTAAATATATTTTTTTATTTCAAAGCCTTTTCTTGTATTTTCCTGCCGCAACCGTTTATGGAGGGGAGACTCCATCGGTTCCGGATACCAGAGTTTACTTCATAAATATTAAAGACGGACAGACGCTGAAAAGTCCTTTCCTGATTCAACTCGGTCTGACAAGTGAGATGGGGATCGCCCCGGCGCTCGCTGACTGGCCGGATACAGGGCACCATCACCTGATTATCGACTCCCCTCCTCCAAATGTTAATAAGTCCATCAGCAACAAACACGTTCATCTGCACAAGGGACAAACGGAAATCACATTGAAGCTGACAACCGGAAAACATACAATGCAGATAGTACTTGGCGATTATTCTCATATTCCGCACGATCCTCCGGTGGTGTCGAAGATCATAACTGTAAATGTCGAATAAAGGTTCACCATGTTCTTAAACCGTTTGACCATCAGGAACCAGCTTGTGCTGGTTATTTTAATCGGCGGGATTCTGATCCTGACAGCCATGTCCTATGTGCTTATACGTATGCACAGCGATTTTGCTGAGCATCAGTTCATGCTCCGCCATGAACGTTTAACAGCCCTCATGGCCAATGAAATTGCGCCTGCGCTACATCTCGGTGATGGGCGTATAGTCAGCAAGAAGGTAAAGGTATTCGTTTCCACAGTGGAAGAAAACCTGGTACTCCTCAAGGCTTTCGATCTTGAAGGCAAAATGGTTTACGAAAAACTGAACGGTGATCAGGCGCCCGACCTGGACAAGAAGATTCTAGAAAATCTGAGGGAACTGAAGCAGGGCGGAGAAATCAGGGAAGATTCCCCACACAATGTAGTTCTTTTGAAGCCGGCCTTTCTACCGGGAAATGAAATTGGCGGATTCATCGGCGTAGCCTGGAGCAAACGAGAGCTGACAGAACTCCGATGGGAACTAATCAGCACTGCCATGTTCTTCACCCTCGCGTTTCTGATAGTCGGTGGCATTCTTATCATATTTATCCTCCATTATTTCATTACACGGCCGGTGGGTAAAATGGTAATGATGATTGACTACGAATCAAGGGAGATTGCCAAT
>DTUH01000265.1:6144-7716 GCA_012964265.1 Candidatus Lambdaproteobacteria bacterium | reverse complement strand
ACAAATGAATGCATCCACTTTTCCGTTTGTTTGCTCAAATATTTCCGGTCCAGTGGTTTCATAGTGGCCTTGACGGTTGGCAACATTATCAAACTGATTGGCCCAGACTGCACCGTTTGCTTCAGTTTTTGCCAGTTCTTCAGCAAGGCGGCCGGAAAATTTGACGTAATTGTTTTCATCACGATAGGGCACTGCCGGAACTTCACGCAGATCCGCTCCGCAAAGCCGCAGCATGTCTTTTTTTTCCTGACTTTGCGTTTCCGGAATCACAATTACGGTGCGGTATCCCAATGAATTTGCTACGAGCGCCAGGCCGATTCCGGTGTTGCCAGCGGTTCCTTCAACAATAACCCCGCCCGGCCGCAACAAACCGCGTTGTTCGGCATCAAGTATAATCGCCTTTGCCGCGCGGTCTTTAACGGAGCCGCCGGGATTCATAAATTCAGCTTTTCCCAAAATAGTACATCCGGTTTGCTCAGAAGCTTTACGAAGTTTTATGAGCGGAGTATTACCGACAGTTTCAAGAAAATCATTGCGAATCATGTTGGCTTTATGGATTGAGGTTAAAATAACTTAAGCAAGTAAATAATAACACAGTGGGTACTGCGGGCACAGTGCTATAATATCAAAGGTGGGATAAAAACTGAAATAATTTAGGCTGCGGGAAAATTCCTACAACCTAAATTTATACGGTCAAAGAGACTGGTCAGGCAGAAACAGTATTAAAAAAATCGGACGTTTCCTGAACGAGTTTTTGAAAAAAATACCCGGTTGACGCTCCCAGAACCATCCAGAAAAAAGCGGAGGTCAGCAAAGAAGAAATCGCAAATTGTGCAGAAAGCTCCGCCGGAACATTGCTTTCAAACAAGAGAGGATGCGGTGCTCCAATTAGATGCGGAGCCGCCAGCAACAATGCTGCAGCAATTTTTGGCAGGATGGATTTGGTTTCAGTGAAAAGGCCGATGCCGATTGCCGTGGCGATCACGGTTCCGATCCACCATACTTGACGGGAATCAAGCGCCGCCGCAGTCATTCCGGGTAGTTCCGGAGGCAAACCCAAAGCCGGAGATCCGGAGAAAATCAAAAATCCGGCGGCGCCCCAAAGTAATCCTGAATTCATATTGACCGGTTTTCCGCGCAACAGATAAACTGCAACCAGCATTAAGCTGAAAGCAATTCCTGTGACGATGTTGGAAACAGCGGTATAAAAAGTGCGCTCTGCTCCATCTTCCGGTGCCCAGCTTTCATCTGAATGAGCAGAGGTGACAGCATCGTCTGTATGTGCGTCTTTCATTGCAGCGTGCAGTTCAAGAGCAACACCGTTCAATTCATGTTCATGAGTGACTCCGGATTGCTCATGAGTGTGTGTTACAACTTCTTCACCGACTTCGTATTTTTCTGCATGCAGAATCAGCGGTGTGACCCGCAGCATCTGTGCCCCAGTGACAAGTATCCCTGCTATAAAACCCGCCAGGAGGACGGTAGTTATAGTTTTTGATATCATTAAATTTCTCTTTCGGATTAGTGACAGGGAAAAGTGACAGCATGTCGGGTGTCGTGTGTTGCATTGTG
>DTUH01000265.1:0-6089 GCA_012964265.1 Candidatus Lambdaproteobacteria bacterium | reverse complement strand
CAACAGTGAAAATGAGTACTGCTCCGGCCAGAAGCATCAGCAAAGCCAAAGTCATTCGTTGTGAAGAAACTCCGACATCACTCGTGTCAAGAGAACCGGCATTTCCGGTTATTTCTGTATTAGTTGTCATAAATAACTCCTTTTTTAAGGATTAGCGTTTGAAACAAACATGGAAGACAAGCAGAAAATTGGGATCACAGCAAGCTGTTGATTCCAGTAACTATTTGCCTCGAACAGTCTGTTTGGAAATTTCAAGGCCGGTCTCCTGACTTCTGGAAGTGAACAAAAACGCCTTCCCAAAAACAAACATTGCATTCATTTTCAGTGGCTTATGTTTTTATATTTTCCAATCACAGTTACGAGGATAGTTCCCGATTCACACGGAATTCCCTTCAAATCCACACAGCATTGCAACAATTGTTCTGCTGCACGAATCACCTTGATTCAAGTGAGTATAACAAGCTCTTTTTTTTTGGCAAGTAAAAAACACAGCATACTTTTCTTAATTCCAGGAAATTGTAATCAAAGCAATTCCAAGCACAGTTACTACAGCACTGATCCAGGCTATTAATGGCGGCCGTATTCCGGTGGTGATCCAGAGTAATGGTAGAATCATTACCGGAGTTGTGGCTGAAAGTGTGGCTACAACTCCCGCATCTCCAATTGCCAGTCCATACAGGAGAAGAGTCATTCCGACTCCCATTGCTAAAAATCCGCTGATTATGATCACAGCCAATAATTTTAAAGTAAAAGCTGTCTTTGAACGAAAAAGAGGATTGGGAATAAAACCGGTAAAAATAAGGCAGAGAGCGGCAATTCCAACCCTGACTGCAGATGCGGTCACAGGATCTACTCCTTCCGCCATGACCGGCCTGGCGATAATCGCACCCGCAGCTTGTCCAAATGCTCCAAGCAGTCCCAGTAGAATACCATAACGCAGACGTCCCTGCGTAGAATCCATGTTTTGCGGTTCTTCGTTACTCTTTCGACCAAGAATAGCAATTATTACACCTGTTGTAACTATTCCGCAACCGGCCAAAGTCAGCACTTCCAGATGTTCACCCAAAAGGAACCAGCCCATAATCACCGTCATCGGTGCATGAAGTGCAAAAACCACTGCGGCTCGACTCGGACCCAAACGCTGCAAAGAACCAAAAAGAGCGGTGTCACCCAGGAAAATGCCGATAAGTCCTGAAATCATCAGCGTTGGAATTGTGGATTCCGGAAAATCAAGCCATGCTCCAGTCAGCAAAGAGGTTCCGGCCAGCATCAAAAAAACGAGGGACATCCGCACCCTGTTAAAGGCCAGTGGACCTAATTTACGGATTGCGCCGATTGAGATTAAACCACTAAGCCCCCAACACAGCGCGGCTCCCAGGGCCGCCAGTTCTGCAATCAGCATTGTGCCGGTTTGTCAGGAGTCAGATGCAGAATTTTCCGCATCACAGCAGCCGCCTGTGGGAAATAGAGATGAACGTAAGAGGCATGTAAGTTGGCTGTACGGTAACCTTCGCTGCGGGTAATTCCGGTTGAATGACGCGTAACTTTCCAAAGATTGGCTTTTTTAGTTTCATCGGACCAATGCGAATAATGAAATTCGTGACCGCGCACTTCACCTGATTCAGACAAATCTATTTTGCAGTAACCAAAATGCTGAAGTTGTTTTGTCATTTCAACTGTACCCGGAATAACTCCCGCCATCGCAAGACTTTGTCCGGATTTTATTTTTAATCCTTCCGCCAAAACCATCAATCCACCGCATTCCGCATAAGTCGGCATTCCGGATTCCACAGTTACTTTAAGAGAAGTGAGCATGCTTTTGTTGGCCGAAATCTCTTCTGCAAAAACTTCCGGAAAGCCGCCGCCTAAAATCAGCGCGTCCGCATTTTCAGGAACTTGTCTGTCATGCAATGGCGAAAACGAAACGATCTCCGCACCCTGTTTCCGGAGCCATTCCAAATTAGCGGCATAATAAAAATGAAATGCCTCATCCTGCGCCACGGCAATTCGCTTGCTGAATTTTGGCAGAGCGCTACGCTGCTTTTTTACCTGAGCCGCTGACACAGAAAGCACAGGAAAATTTTTGATAAGCAGTTCGAGATCAAAATATTTTTCAGCAAGTTCCGCCAACTTTTTTGCTTCCGTAAGTTTTTGTTCTACTCCGGGCTGCAAACCCAAATGACGCTCCGGCCAGTCAAGTTCAGGCATTTCAGGCAGTGCTCCCAAAACCGGAATTTCTGAGGCAGAACAGGCTTTGCGCAGATATTTTGCATGGCTTTCACTGTTTACCTGATTGAGGATTATTCCCGCAAAATGTTCCGGACCACCGGCTTCATCAACAAAACCCTGAATTGCCGCTGTGACTGAACGTCCGGCATTCCGACAGGGCACCACCAGCAAAATCGGCCATCCAAGCCAGCGTGCTACTTCCATTGTACTTCCGGAATCGTTTGTCGGATCAGAACCGTCAAACAGCCCCATCACGCCTTCCGCAATACCAAAAGCATTTTCCGTGAATTGTTGAGCTGCCTGAATAACGTGCTCACGCCCCATGATCCAGGGGTCAAGATTTACAGAATGTTTTGTGGAAAAATGAAAATGGAAACCCGGATCTATGTAATCCGGACCAACTTTGAAAGGCTGTACCGAGATATTTCGATTTCGTAACGCGGACAAGAGCAGGCACGTAACTGCGGTTTTTCCGCCGCTGCTGTGCATTCCGGCAACGATGAGGCCATTGTGTTTATTTTTTTTTGTGACTCGCATTTCAGTCCAATGCAATCAGACGGACCGGAGTTCCCTTTACCAATTGCGGAAGCCACTGACGCATCCCGCGTTGCAACTGAGGATGCAGCCACGCTATATTCCGGACTCTTTCCGAAAGACTCAGCAGGGCTTTCCGGAAGCGTTTTTTGCTTTCAGGAATAGTTTTTTCAGTCTCAGGACTGAGCATTCCGTCAGAACAAAGCAAAACACGATCTTCACTTAAAACTCCCTGTTTTAGAATTGCATTGCGCATTTGATTCAGGGCGAGTGTTAAATGACTTTTTCCGGATGCTACTGTAAGATGCTCCAAATTTTTCCGGACAGCCTGCGCACTTCCGCGTTTAATCCACCAGCTCACCTTACCCTTTTGCAGTACCAAAACGTGAAAGCGGCTGCCGAAAGTTTTTGCGCCAAGCGTTTGGATGGCGTTACGTGCTTGATTCAAAAAACGTGCGGAAGGACCGCAGCCGATGACTCCGGTAGAACGGCTTGCATCCATAAACAACCAAAAATTAGGCCGCCTTGCCGGTTTGCGAAACCGGAGATGCCACGGTTTTCCCGGAGACCATCCCCTCAGCAGTGAAGCCTTTAGAGAAGTATTCCAACAGAGCCGGGCATGTGAAACATGAGCCGGAACCGGGCGGGATGTTCCGGAGACGAAGGCATCGGGGGACTGTTTTTTTTTCCGGCCTCTTCCACCATGAAGCCAGTTCAGCGTGCGCAAGAAATTGTGCTGATTCAAGTGAAATGTCTTCAGTTAGCGCTGAAGTTGGAGATGCTGAAGTTTTGGGCATTTGCAGACGCTTTGGTTCCGGTTTATCGGACGGAGGTTTTGGAAGTTTAATTTCAGGTTTAGAGTTTTGAGTTTTCGGGGGGTAATGTTCCTGCCGATGTCCGAGACATAAAATCCACGCTTCCTCCAGATCGCCAGCGGAAACAGTAGTTTCCCCGCGCCACGCCGCCGCACAGCGTACAGTGCGAAGAACTCCAAGTTCGGCACGTACTCCTTCCAAATTTAACGCAGTTGCTTTCTCCGCAACTTCAGTACGCAGGTTTTCCGAAATTTCAACATTTTTCAATTTCTGCCGAACTTGAATTATTTTCGCTCTCAGCTGTGCCAGATTTTTTTGATGTTCAACCAAAAACAATTGCGGATCGTCGTCAAATTCCATGCGTAGACGAACAATTTCGCGGCGCTGTTCAACACTAAAATCATCACGCACCATAATTCCGTGCGTGAATCTGTCAGTTAATTGTGGGCGCAAATCACCTTCTTCCGGATTCATTGAGCCAATCAAAATATAGCGCGCACTAACAGTTTTTGAAAGACCGTCGCGCTCAATACGGTGTTGTCCACTGGCCGCAGAATCCAAAATAGAATCAACCAGATGATCTGGCAGCAAATTGACTTCGTCGATGTAAAGTACGCCGGAGTCTGCTTGTTGAATCAATCCGGTTTGTGCCGACCATTCTCCGTTTTCAAGCAAACGTGACGCGTCGATTGATCCCAGCAGACGGTCCTCAGTTGTACCGAGTGGAACCTCAACAAACGGCACGATTTCAGCAGTTTCCGAAGCCGGCAATATCTCTCTAAAGGCCCGTGCCAAAGTGCTTTTCGCGCAACCTCGATGTCCCATCAGCAATAAACCGCCGAGCCGAGGATCAATTGCATGATAAAGTAAAGATCGTTTGGCCAGTTCCAGACCAACGATTGCAGTAAAAGGGAAAGTGTAATTCATGTCAATATCAGATTTATTTTCAAAAGCCACTGATTCTTTCAGGAAGCAAACAAACTCTCAAGTCTGTTTAAAAGAAATTACAAAACTTGTTTTTTGCTTTTGTTTGTTTTTTCTCTTAAATCGGTCGATCCAAATTTCGATACTGAATAGCCTCTGCGACATGCAGTGTTTCGACGTTTTGTTGCTCCGCCAGATCGGCTAAGGTACGTGCAACTTTGAGGATTCTGTCATAGGCTCTGGCACTCAAGCCCATTTTGGTCATTGCCTGTTCCAGAATTTTACGCGAAGAATCTGAAAGCTGGGCGTGAAGTTCCAGTTCCTTGCGGGTCATTCCGGAGTTATTACGGGTCGAGGAATTTTGAAATCGCGCTTCCTGAATTTGACGTGCCCTGACCACACGTTCCCTGATATTTTTGGAAGACTCACCCTGCCGAGCTTCTGTAAGTTTTTCATATTCAACAGCAGGTACAGTGAGGTGTATGTCAATGCGATCCAGCAGCGGTCCGGAAATTTTGGCGCGGTATTTTTGAATTTGTTGTGGAGGACAATTACATTCACGTCGGTTTTCACCTTGACCGGAAGGGGCTCCGTGATAACCGCATGGACAGGGATTCATCGATGCTAACAGCATGAAATCACATGGAAATTCCAAAGACATTGCTGCCCGTGAAATCGTCAGTTTTCCGTCTTCCAAAGGTTGCCGGAGCAATTCGAGAGTGGCGCGAGGAAATTCCGGAAATTCATCAAGAAACAAAACTCCATTGTGTGATAACGATATTTCACCCGGCCCAGGGATGCTTCCACCGCCTACCAGTCCAGCTTGTGAAATGGTGTGGTGCGGAAAACGGAATGGGCGCTGGGCGATCAATGCTGTTCCGGATGGAATTAAGCCTGCGATGCTGTGAATTTTCGTGCATTCCAGTGCTTCGTCAAAACTGAGACGCGGCAGGATTGTGCTCATGCGGCGGGCAAGCATCGTTTTTCCAGAACCCGGTGGACCAAGCATCAGCAAATTGTGAGAACCGGCGGCAGCAACTTCGAGTGCCCGCTTGACGTGCTCTTGCCCTTTTACATCCTGGAAATCCTCTTCATAAATCTGTTTCTGAGAAAAAAGAGATTGCGGATCATAATCAATCGGAGTGATTTCTAAATCGCCTTTCAAATACTCTACCACTTCAGAGAGTGTTGAAACCGGGACTCTTCTTATCCCTTCGACAACTGCGGCTTCTGCTTCATTGGCCTTTGGCAGAATTAACTGTTCCAACTTATGATCACGCGTAGCTACTGCAACAGGTAAAATCCCACGCACAGGCCGGATTTCACCGTCGAGCGACAATTCTCCAACAACCATTGCGCGGTTCAAGTTTTCCGGTGGAAACAACCCCATTGTACCCAACAACGCCAGGGCAATCGGTAAATCAAACCCGGAACCGATTTTCCGTAAAGGCGCCGGGGCAAGATTGACCACCACCCTCCGGACAGGAAAACTGAATCCTGAATTGTTGACTGCAGACAAAATTCGATCCCTGCTTTCTTTGATCGTTCCGTCCGGCAATCCCACAATATTGAAAACACTCATTCCAA
>DTUH01000264.1 GCA_012964265.1 Candidatus Lambdaproteobacteria bacterium | reverse complement strand
AAATTGTGCTGAATTTGCGTACATTACTGAGATAGTCCGGATAACTGTGTTTGAGAAATGACCTAGATGCCATTTTTTTTCAAACGTTCCGCCAGGTAAACTACAGGGTGGATGATGCGAATATCTATATTATTACTCCGGATTCCGGCTCGTATTTGATAAAGACACCCGGGATTGCCGGTGACAATCGTAGTGGCTTTCGGGTTGGAAACCAGGGTTTTCCGCAGTGATTCGATTTTCCGGTTCAAAACTGCACCCGAAAGTTCCGGTTGGACAATGTTGTAAATACCAGCAGAACCACAGCACCAGTTGGACTCATTGAGCGGCACCAGTCTCACTCCCGGCAAATTATTTAAGAGTTTACGCGGATTTTCATCTACTTTTTGGGCATGCATCAAGTGACATGGTGCATCATAAAGCACAGTGTCTTCATCATTGCGCCACGAAAGTTTTTCCAAGAGTTCCGGAAAGCGCGAAAGAAATTCCAGCACATCAACAATTTTATTTTCAAAGCTTATCCAATTCTCAGCGGACTTTCCGCCTGTTTCAGATTCCGGATTTGTCTCAGAAAAAAGGTGGTGATATTCCTGAAGCTGCGCGCCGCAGCCCGCTGCATTCGTGATGATCGCGTCCAAATGACGGGGTTCAAACGCGGCCAGATTTTTCAAAGCAAATTCCTGGGCGGTTTTTCTATCGCCGCTGTGCACATGCAACGCACCGCAGCATCCTTGATTGCCCGGAACCACGACTTCACAGCCAATATGACGCAGTAAAGTCAGTGTCGATTCATGCACAGCAGTTTCCGAAACATCCATAATACATCCGGAAAACATTGCGACTCTTAAATTTTTCTTTTGGATTTGAGAATCAATTACCTCTATTTCCGGAGGCAAAAAAGGAGGCAGAATTTCATCAGCGTATTTGCGTTTGAAGGATTTTCCGGAACATTCTGGAAGCAGGTGTTGTTGAAAAACAAAAGATTTCGGCAGAAAATTTCCAACAATGGTTTTTGTAATTAGTTTAGGTAACCCGCTTGCGGAATAGATTTTCAAAATCCAACTTGCCGTTATCAGCAGTTTGTCTGAGCGAAACAAACCTTTAAACAAGACTCTCCTCAAAAATTTTTCTTTCAAACTTTGAGGAGTATTTTCCAAAATTATGCCGCGTGTTTTTTCAAGCAATTCGCCGTAAGGCACTCCTGACGGACAGGCACTTTCGCAGGCTCGGCAATCGAGGCAGCGACTCAACGGTTCAATAACTGATGGTTCCAGTTCCAGTTCTCCTTCCCACAGTCCACGCATTATATAAAGCCGTCCCCTTGGAGAATCTTTTTCATCGTCCAATTCCCTGTATGTTGGGCAACTGTCCAAACACAATCCGCAGTGAACGCATTTGAGAATGTTGTCAAATTCCGCTTGGCGGAAAAGTTCTTTGGTCGAAACCGCAGTTTTTTGTGAAAAGTTAAAACTCATTCGTCAAACTCCGAATCGTAGTAGGCAGCGGAAAACACTTCGGCTGGATCCAAATGACGTTTAAGTTTTTGAGTCAATGCATAACCGCTGGCAACGCCAAATTTGCCCAGTTCCTGAAACGAGCTTTCAGGATTGCCGCCGACCCAACGCAGTTTGCTGTCAGGATGCACGAGAGCGGATTTGATTTTTCCAAGCTGTTGAAGCTGCTTTTTCCTGTCGCTGGTTTTGTGCATAAAATGAATGTCACCGCCTATTGGATGAATGAGCATTTTGAAATTTTCTTTCCGGAAAAGTTCAAAAGGAAAGCGTAAAATTTCTTCGGTCGGCAATGTTGCAAAAACATGAAAATCTGATTCATCCATTTCCCAGGCATCACGAAGCAACAGCAAAAAACCCTCAAACCTGTTTTCTCCGGGAGTGAATTTTTGTCCGGAAAATAAATCGCCGTCAGCTAAAACAGCTAGAGTTTTGCCAAAAACATTTTTTATTTCATTTTCAATTCTGTTCCGGTTAAGTAAGTTTCCGGAATATCCCAAACCTAACATCCAGTTTGAATCCTGTGTTGATGCTGCCTGAATCCAGTCCAGAGGGATCCTGCGTTTGTGCAATTCTTCAATTTGCGGCAGCCATGTTTCAGCTTTGAAAATTCCAAACATTCCGTGAGCTTCTACAGGCCGAGGCATAACCTTAAAATTTACTGCTGTGATTACTCCCAATCCGCCTTGACTTCCGAGCATCATGCGAGTCAGGTCATATCCGGAAACGTTTTTGACCACCTTTCCACCCGCTTGCACAATTTCGCCTTTGCCGTTTATGTATTCGATCCCGATGATGCAGTCGCGAAGTCCTCCCATGTTCATACGATTTGGACCAAAATCGTTGCAGGCAACTACGGAACCCATACAGGAATCCGGAAACCACGGATTAACTGGCAGCAGCATATTTCGTTCAGCAAGCATTTCCTGTAGTTCGCAGATGCTCATCCCTGCCTCAATACCCACGACCATGTCCTCCGGATCAAAAAAACGCTTTGCCTTAAGTTCTTGCAGAGAAAGGATGTCGCGGGGCCTTGCTGCGGCTTTTCCGGAATTTGCAGTCACAAAACGGGTACCTTTTCCGCAAATCCGGAATGACTGCTTAGTCTCAATTCGTGTGGAGACCCAACTTTGTATTTCTTCCAGAGAACCCGATTTAAAAATTTTCATACAGCAATTCCAGATTTTGCGGCAACGAGTTTCGATTTATCCAAAACCGCTCCCGCCTTTGGCGGAGTACCGCTTTTTGATTCCGCGCAACGTCCGGGTTGTGGAAAAATCTTTCCGGGATTGAGTAAATTTTCCGGATTGAAAAACGCTCGCACGTTTTGCATGTTGTCAAGCGAACTTCCAGAATATAGTTCGGACATCCATTCCGCTTTTTCCAGACCAATTCCGTGTTCTCCTGAAAGCGTACCCCCATGACGTATGCATGATGATAAAATTTCTTCGCCGATTAAATGTGCTTTTTCAATCTCTTGCGGATTTTCATAATCATAGAGAATCAACGGATGCAAATTCCCATCACCTGCATGAAAAACATTTGCCACAGTTAAACCGTATTTTTTGCCAATTTCAGCAATTTCATCCAGTACCTCCGGAAGTTTGCTGCGGGGGATAACTCCGTCCTGCACATAATAACTTGGAGAAATTTGACCAATGGCACCAAAAGCTTCTTTGCGCGCACGCCAGATTTTTGCACGCTCTACTTCATCGCGGGCACGTTTGACTGTGGTAGCTCCTGAATCTTTGAGTAATTTTTCAACAACCTCTGCTTCAGCATCAAGACCATCTGCCAAGCCGTCCAACTCAACAATCAGCACAGCCTCAGCATCCAGTGGGAAACCTGGTTTAAGTGCTTTTTCCACAGCGTAAATGGTGATCTTATCCAGCATTTCCATGGCTGCCGGAATTATACCATGACGTATGATGCTCGAAACGGATTCACACGCATCACGGACTGAATTGTAAATGCCAAGCATCGTGACAGCATTTTCCGGATTTGGGGTAAGTCGGCAAATAATTTTAGTGATAATTCCGAATGTTCCTTCTGAACCGGTCACTAACCCCAGCATATCCGGGCCGGGCATGCCAAGATGCTTACCGCCAAGAGTGACGAGTTCTCCATCAGGTAAAACCATTTCGACACCGAGAACATGATTGACGGTAACACCATATTTAAGTGTATGAGGACCACCGGAATTTTCTGCTACATTGCCGCCGATTGAGCAAGCTTTTTGCGAGGAAGGATCTGGTGCGTAATGGTAACCCTCAGAATGGACATGTTCTGTGATACGTAAATTGATTACACCCGGTCCAACCGTGATAGTGCGGTTAATCAAATCAACTTCATGCACTTCCTTGAAACGCGCCATTTCGATAATTACGCTTCCGTCCTGCGGAATTGCTCCGCCTGAAAGTCCGGTTCCAGCACCACGTGCGATAAAACTGATTTTGTGCTGATGGAGTAATTTGACAATGGATGCAAGTTCATGGACGGTTCCTGGAAAAACGACACCCATTGGCGGAGCAGTATAAAGTGTCAGTCCATCACAGCGGTAAGTGTAGAGTGTGATCGGATCATCCTTGACCCACTCTTTGCCCAGAATTCGAACGCATTCTACACGGATATGACTTTCAAATGACATGTTAACCTCCCTTTATAATTTTTCCATTTATAACTCAAAGTTATTTTGTTCTTTGAACATCCATCAAACAAGACATTTGCGAAAGTTAATGATTTTTTTTGCTAATCATTAAGATTGAACTTAGTATAACTCTCTTCCGGCATTCTATCAAGTGGTAAAATAGTAAGGCCAATTATTATTATTACAAGAAAAAACACGAAAACACTTGACCATTGCTGATAGAAAACAGACGATTCTTCATAGGTTTTGTTGAGCATTCCTGACACTATCCAATCTTGCTTATAATGAAAAAATATTCTTTTACATCAACACCAAATCATAAACCAGAAAAATCAAATGCTTCTGAAAGCAGTCAGGTCGCAACGTCGTTTTGAGCAAGTTGCAGAGCAAATTTCTAAATTAATCAAGAAAGGGAAACTCAAACCTGGTGCCCGTCTTCCTCCTGAACGTGAGTTGGCAAAACAACTTGAAGTAAGCCGACCGACCGTACGTGAGGCAATGATTGCCCTTGAAATATCCGGTTTGGTTGAAGTACGTGTAGGTTCGGGAATATATGTTTTAGAAACTGAAAAAAAGAATCTTAAATTAAGCAACAAGATTAAAGACATCGGTCCCGGTCCCTTGGAATTGATTGAGGCACGAAAAGAAATTGAGGGTAACAACGCAGCACTTGCAGCGCAGCGTATAGATGCAAAATGTCTGGAACAGTTGGAGCAGGCCGTTGAAAACATGGTGCAAGATAATTTAGTTGGTGCGGACGGCGATCGTGAGTTTCATTTGCTGGTCGCCAAAGCAACCGGAAACAGTGTGTTAGAGACTCTAACAACCTATCTTTGGGACCAGCAGCAGAACTCTCCAATGTGGACAAAACTGCTGGAACTAATGCAGGAGAAAAAGTTGCACACCACCATTCTGGATGATCACCAAAGCTTACTGGATTCATTCCGTCAAAAAAACTCCAAGGAAGCTCAAGCAATTATGCGCAACCATCTGAATCATGCAAGAGACATTTATTTTGATTTAATTGATGAAAATCAATCATGATTCCTAAACCGGCAGGTCTTAATTGAGTCTTTTTCTTTGTTGATATTTTATAAAATACCAGACTTTTTTTGTTAAGAAAAATGAGTATTTACGGATACATCCGTTTGAACAATCATCGAGCAACTCCGAAAAATTTAAGCCTCAGAGTACAAGCCGGAATTATTCGAAAATGGGCTGAAGAACAAGGACTGGAAATCAAGAAAATTTTTCGTGATATTGCATCCAACAGTGCCAGCCTGGAATTACCAAACCTGAAAAAACTTATCTCGTTAATTGAGCAGGGAAAAGTTTCGGTACTTGTGGTCGCACGTTTAGATCGCTTAACAAGGATAATTCGTCTCCATCATCAACTACTAAAATTGTTTGAAGAAAACAAAATACGCTTTGTTTCACTCGCAGAAAACCTGGATTCGAAAACAAAAAGTGGGAAAAAAGTATTGGAAGCCATCGAAATTTTGGCTCTTTGGGACGCAAAATCAATTCCAGACAGAACCCGAGAAATGATTGAGCGCAAACGAAAAATTGGAGAACGTGTCGGGCATGCTCCTTTTGGATACACATACCAAAAAAAACACCTGACTCCTTTAACAAAAGAACTGACTATTGCATCCATCATCAGAGAAAAGCGAGAGGACGAAAATTTCAGCTACCACAAAATAGCCAAGTTCCTCAACAGCCAGCGGCTGCGTGCCAAGCGGGGTGGACGTTGGTATGCTGAAACAATCAAAGTTATTTGTGAAAATCCTCTTTACGAACGCTCATCTGGAGACAAACAAGGTACGGCTGCCCGGTAAGGAGAATGTGGTCTGAAGTCTTCAATTCCCTGACTAATTGCATGTTTTTCTTCTTCAAGAAATTTGGCAATTGAATTGCGGAATCCCGGATGTTCCAGCCAGTGAGCACTATATGTCAGTTCCGGCAGAAATCCCCGCTGAATTTTGTGCTCTCCCTGAGCACCTGCTTCAAATAACCTGATTCCTCTACGGATAGCATATTCTATCGGCTGATAATAACATAACTCAAAATGTAAACTCCGATAGTTTCGTTTACAACCCCAATAACGTCCGTACAAACAATTCCCTTTTTGAAAATTGATTGTTCCTGCCACACAATTTCCATCAGCAAAAGCCATAATCAGTACCAAACTATTACGCATCGTAGTATGAATTAGATGAAAAAATTCTTCTGACAGATAAGATTTTCCCCATTTTTTATCAGTTGTAGAAAGATAAAATTGATACATGATATGAATATGTTCCAGCTGAATAGCCTCTCCTTCAAACACCTCCACTTTAATCATTTGCTGTCCTATTTGTCGGCGTTCCCGTAAAATTTCCTTCCGGCGTTTACGTTTTAAAGTCACCAGAAAATCTTCAAAATCTGAATAATTATTATTCTTCCAGTGGAACTGAAAACTGTGCCGGATGAGAAATCCCATGGCACTGAAAACAGGCAACTCTTCGGCTGTTATGAATAAAAAATGAAGAGAAGAACAGTTTCTGTCCCGCATACAGGCCAGGGCTTCTTCAAGGAGTTTCTTCCGAACACTACTTGTGTCTGCTTCCGGATGCACGAGCAATTTTCGACCTGTTGCCGGAGTGAACGGAATTGCCGAAACCAATTTGGGATAGTAATTCAGACCGTACCGTTCGTAAGCTTTTGCCCAGCCCCAGTCAAAAATGTACTCCCCGTATCCATTATTTTTTTCATAAAGACAAAGTGCCCCTTGCAATTGTTTGTTTTTCCACAAAGTCAGATGACACGGAACCCATCCGGAGGCTTCTCCTACACATCCGCTCTTTTCCAAAGCTGACAAAAATGCATATTCAGAAAAAGGAAACTCGGAGTCAACCAGTGAATTCCATTGCTTAGAAGAAACGGCTTCTATGTTCGATTCAGTTCTGAACTGCACAAATTTTGTTGTGATGGGGGTGAAACTTGGAAGCAAGTATTTGCTGGAAAGCTCGGAATTAAAGATAGCCAAACTCCACAATTACTGGAGGTCGGGAGCACGCACATAAACAAGCTTATTGTTACGCACATAACTTACAATTTGTAATGAGGTTCGTTTGATGGTCGGAACAGCTTTAAAAAATACGACTTGAAAAGGAACTCCCTGGTCCTTTAAAGTACCTGTTTTCAAAGTCCCGCTTTGGTCTTCATTTGCTGTCGAGGAATTCAACATCTTCAAATCACCAGAATGCCGCAACGCCTTGATATTCATGGGGCTCAGTGTTTCTAATTGATCATCTGACAGTACTACTCCTGCATAACTAAAGTGGGTGGAGATCAGCTGTTTCTCAGCATCAAACGCAAATGCCTTTAATTGTATTTTTTCAACTGTATCAGATTCAAAAAAAGTGTTCCTGATCGTTCCTTCAACAATAAATAATGGTAGCCTATTATAACCATTTTCTACTTGTCTTGCTTCAAAATCACCTACAAACTCAAGCTGATGTACATTCCCACTTGTCAGTTGACGAAAAATCGCCAAGTCAAATATTTTAATATAACCTCCGATAAATGCCAGTGTAGCAACACCAATTACACCAAGCATTGTGAAAAATATAAATTTTTCATGGAAACCAGATTTTACCTTCGGCTGAGTA
>DTUH01000263.1 GCA_012964265.1 Candidatus Lambdaproteobacteria bacterium | reverse complement strand
TCATTTTCATGTTTGTTTGTCACCTGATTGCAGTATTTAGGTAAAATTTGAAAAGCGTTTCTTCTGTCGGAAAGATTTACCAGCAAGTTTTCAAAACTTCGAGTGTGCGGTCTATTTCCTCTATTGTGTTGTAATGTACCGGTCCGATCCGCACCACTCCTCCTGATTCTTCCAGTCCCATTTGACGAATAGCTTCCAGAGCGTAGTTGTGTCCGTGCCAGACATAAATATTTTCTGCGGCCAATTTGTTTGCAATCTCTTCCGGATTTTGATTTTTGACCGTAAATGAAACTGTCGGAACACGGCGTGAAAAATCATTTTGATTGCTGATACCCTTAACATCAACACCAGACAAGTTTTGCAGTCCGGCAATTAGTCTTTTGCTGAGAGTCTGTTCATAGTCCTGAATGGCAAGCATTGCAGCGTGTAAATTTTTTCGGCGTCCGCAGAAATCAGGAAAGAGTCCATGATATTCAGCACCCATCGTTTCACCGATTTTTTCCAGATATTCCAAAACGCCCAATGTGCCGGCCTGACCTTCATGCAACTGAGTTCCTGTCTCGAATTTTCCGGGTGCAGTATTATCTGCAGGCCGTACTTTGTAAGCCTCAAGTTTTTCAAGCAATTCCGCTTTCCCCCACAAAACCCCCTGGTGCGGACCAAAAAATTTATAGGGCGAGCAGACCAGAAAATCACAACCGACATCCTGAACATCAGTAGGCCCGTGCGGTACGTACTGTACTGCATCGACAAAAACCAGTGCCTCTGACTGATGGGCAATTTCCGTGAGTGCTTTCACGTTGTTTATTGTTCCCAGACAATTGCTTGCGTAGTTAATTGCCGCCAGTTTTACTGCACCATCCCTGAATAAGTCTGCGGCTTGAACCGGATCATATTCATATGTTTCGAGATCAAAATCCAGCCACCGAACTTTTAATCCCAAATCCTCCGCCAGATGCAACCAGGGTCCGACATTGCCGTCGTGATCCATCCGGGTCAGTAAAATAGTGTCTCTGCGTTTAAGAAGACGTCCGATTGAACGCGAAACGGCAAAGGTCAGGCTTGTCATGTTTGCACCAAAAACGATTTCGTTTGCAGAATTTGCGTTTAGAAAATCCGCCATTGCCTGATGTGCTTCTTCCAGTACTTTATCCGATTCAATTGAAGTCCGGAAAGGTCCTCCGTGATTAGCGTTTGTGTGAATCAGATAGCGTTCCATCCTCTCCAGCACTTGTCTTGGAACCTGTGTGCCACCTGGATTATCAAGGTAAATTCGCGCTTTGCCATCATCTGATAATGACAGCGCCGGAAACTGTGCTCGTATTGTGTTTATATTTAATGCCATAATTTTGCTGGATAAACTAAATATCCTTCAATCACACGAAAAATTCGTTTCCTTGTGATTTGCAGTTCTAAAGTTATTTCCTACTAAAATAGTGTGTACTTAAAATGTTTTTCTATTGTCATCCCGGACTTGATCCGGGATCCAGATACCCTTCTTGTTGAGTACAAGATCATTAGCAGCAACCCTGGATTCCGGGATCGGCGCTTCACTTGCCCGGAATGACAATAAAAATTAATTGAAAGCACTAATCTTTTTGATCTACTGTTTTAATGTTCCTGAATCTCCACTCTCTGTTCTGTACGAGGACAAGCTTTGCAGGAATTATAACATCAAAAGTTTTTCAATAATGATCCGGAGCTTCTTCGGGTAATATTCCTTTTGGT
This sequence comes from Candidatus Lambdaproteobacteria bacterium, assembly GCA_012964265.1. GTDB lineage: Bacteria > SAR324 > SAR324 > SAR324 > NAC60-12 > Arctic96AD-7. Next base: position 6,128 of record DTUH01000263.1, on the reverse strand, counting down.
CTGAATCTAAGCACCAGCACCATAATCAATCCCATCAGCACCATTCTCATATGTGGTGCAACTTCCTGCAGATGCTGTCGCAATGGATTGGATTCAGCAAGGAAAACATTTATTTGACTCACCAGCCAAAGCGCTGAAGGTTCAGCTTCAATCCAGACAAACCAGGTAATGAAGGCACCGATAATTGCTCCTAAATTATTTCCGCTGCCGCCGATGATGACCATAACCCATATCAGAAAAGTGAAGCGCAATGGTATATAACTCCCAGGAGTAAACTGTCCATCCAGTGTAGTCAGCATTGCTCCGGATATTCCAATGACTGCGGAACCGATGATAAAAACCTGCCGATGCCGACTGGTAATATCTTTTCCCATTGCGGAAGCCGCTGTTTCATTATCACGAATGGCACGCATCATTCGTCCCCATGGTGAATTCAGGGCACGTGTGGCAAGTCCTAAAATAATCAGCACAACTGTGACAAAGAGCGCAGAATAGCAAAGTTTTACAAAAACTCCTGCACTTAACTGCATTGCCTCCCGCATAATGTCGGCACTGACTGCGCTACCGTCATCTGCTGTTCCGTAAAACCACTGTACCAGATTTTTAAACCACTCAGCCTGCTGCAGATCCACCTCATACGGTACCGGACGCGCAAGTCCCGTCACGTTTTTTACTCCACGGGAAAGCCAGTCCTCATTTTTGAGAATGGAAATCATGATTTCTGAAATTCCCAAAGTGGCAATTGCGAAATAATCTGAACGAAGTCCAAGTGCGATTCTTCCAATCAACCAGGCTAAACCTGCTGCAGCCAATCCCCCGGCAAGCCAGGAAAATAAAATCGGAAGTCCGAGTCCACCAAGAAATCCGGTTTTTGCCGGATCAACTGCTTCAATGGCAAAAGTAGCCTCTTCATAAAAGAAACGTATGAACGCGTAACCGATCAGCACTACAGCGGTCATGCTCCAGGATCGTTTAGAACCTTTAGCCATTTTTTTCCAGACCAGTATTCCAGCGACTATCGTCAGCAGCAAAGAAATCAATGCCGCGGAAAGTGATGTTCCACCGACAGACCACGCTTTTGTGACCGGTGAGTATGAAATCAGCATCGCGGTCAATCCACCGATTGCGGTTGATGCCATAATTCCGGCATTAAACAAGCCCGCATAGCCCCACTGCATGTTGAGTCCCATTGACATAACTGCTGAAATCAGGCAAAGATTAAAAATTGCCAGTGCAACATTCCAGGATTGTCCAAAACCAACAATTGTCAGCATCAGGGCCATGATAGAAAAACTAAGTATAGCACGTCTGGTATTGCTCACAGTACCCTCCCGCGTAAAATACCGGTTGGTCGTACCAGCAGTACCAGTACCAGAATGAAAAAAGAAACCGCAAATTTGTATTCGGTTGTTAAAAACTGTGTCAGTCCTTCTGGTGCAAAATCAGATGGTGCAATGTATTTAATGAATTTTTTAAAGGCATATGTTGCCGTGATTTCAGAAAACGCCACTACGTATCCACCAAGAATGGCGCCCAGTGGCTGTCCTATTCCGCCGACAATGGCCGCGGCAAAGATCGGCAGCAGCAAATGGAAGTAAACCATCGGCTTGAAACTTTTGTCCAGACCATAAAGCACTCCTGCCAATGTTGCTAAACTTGCGGCAATAATCCAGGTCACCATCACAACCAGTTCCGGATTGATTCCGGAAAGCAGGGCCAGGTCTTCATTATCAGAAAACGCCCGCATGGCTTTTCCGGTACGTGTACGCTGCAAAAACCAGAACAGTGCCAGCACCGCGATTACAGCCAGAACAAAGGTTAAAACCTGAGTCTGCTTGAGCGCCAGTCCTTCACTCAGCCCAGTCATTTTTTTAAAAGCGCCTGCCTTGATAAGGAATTTTTGACCGTCCCGGAAAATAATTTCATCTGTACCGATCAGGATCCGGACCAATCCGTTCAGCATGAACATTACGCCTACAGAGGCAACTACAAAAGTAACCGGTTTGCTCTTGCTTGCTCGGTAAAAGCTGAAAACTGAACGGTCAATTGCAACCGCAAGCAGTGTTGTGATCAGAATTGCAAAAGGCAAAGCCAACAGTGCGGTGGGAAAAACTCCCATGGAAACACCCATTGACTGAAACCACCACGTGATAAAAATGGTGGCCATTGTCCCGAATGCCATCATCTCACCATGGGCAAAATTCGCAAAACGGAGAATTCCAAAAACCAGCGTAACCCCGACTGCACCCAGCGCAAGTTGGGAGCCATAGGAAATTGAAGGAATCAAAACGTAATTTGTAATCAACACCAGTGCATTTAACAAGTCAGTAGAATAATCCACTTTTCAACCTCCCAAAAATGATTTCCGGACTTCCTCATTCGCCAGCAGAGCTTCTCCGGTGTCGGTAAAACGGTTTTCGCCTGTAACCAGAACAAATCCGCGGTCCGCAATATTCAAGGCTTGACGGGCATTTTGCTCTACCATCAGAATCGCAATACCACTCCGCTTCACTTCTATAATGCGGTCAAACAATTCATCCATCACAATTGGTGAAACTCCCGCGGTCGGCTCATCCAGCATCAGTACAGTCGGTTTTGTCATCAGCGCCCGTCCAACCGCAACCTGCTGTCGCTGCCCTCCGGAAAGCTCACCGGCAACCTGTCTGCGTTTAGTTTTCAAAATTGGAAAAAGATCATAGACCTGTTCCTTGTTTTCCGTGATGTCATCGTGGCGCAGATAAGCGCCCATTTCCAGATTTTCCTCTACAGTCATTGTGACAAAGACATTTTGGTTTTGCGGAACAAAGGCCATACCCCGGGCAACTCTTTGCTGAGTGGTCATGCCGGTAATGTCCTGACCATCAAGTTTCACAGATCCGCCGTGCAGTTTCAGCATGCCCAGCAGGGCTTTCATCGCCGTAGATTTACCTGCGCCGTTCGGTCCGACCACAACCACGATCTCGCCTTTGTCAACTGAAAGAGTACAGTCTTTGATGATATCCGGACCACCGTAGCCTCCGGTTAAATTTTCACCAATTAAGTACGTCATCCCGGAAGCACCTCCCCCTTGTTTTTGAGTCCAGTTCCCAAATAAGCCTCTATGACGTCCTCATTGGACTTAATTTCCTCGGCACTACCCTCAGCCAGTATTTTCCCTTCCGCCATCACCACGACAGGAGAACACATCCTGCTGATGAATTCCATATCATGTTCGATCATGCAGAATGTATAACCTCGATCACGGTTCATACTCAGAATCGCATCACCGACTTCCTTCAACAATGTCCGGTTAACACCGGCGCCTACCTCGTCCAGAACCACCACTTTTGGATCTACCATCATCGTCCGGCCAAGCTCGAGCAATTTTTTCTGACCACCGGAAAGGTTCCCTGCAAGTTCAGTTGACATGTGGCGCATTTTCAGAAAAGAAATGACATCTTCTGCTTTTTTACGGATTTCTGCTTCCTGCCGCACCACTTCTTTTCTGCGAAACCATGCACCAAACAGTGATTCACCGGTTTGCAGCGGAGGTACCATCATCAAATTGTCCAGTACGCTGAGGGTGTGAAATTCGTGTGCAATCTGGAAGGTACGCAGCAGACCTTTTGAAAACAGTTCGTGAGGCTTGAGCCCGGTCACATCCTCGCCATCCAAAAAAATACTGCCGGAGTTGGGTGCAATATTTCCGGCAATTAAATTAAACAAAGTAGTTTTTCCGGCACCGTTGGGGCCGATCAAACCGGTGATGCTGCCCCGCTCAATTTTCATACTGACACAGTCAACCGCAACTACTCCGCCGAAGTGCTTAACAACATTTTGTACTCTAATCATGATTTGCCGATTATTGATTTAGATGACTGACACGGAACAAAAGATTCTGAAGAGACGTGAGAGCAAAGTCAAATTTAATTTCAATTCGCAAATGGTTTTGAGCATGCTGCTCCACTCATCAAGATTCACAAAAAACTTGTCTTGCTTTTGTAATACATGACATAATTTAGCAGCACTTGTTGGCAGGGTAGCTCAGTTGGTGAGAGCGCGGGATTCATAACCCCGAGGTCGGCAGTTCAAATCTGCCTCCTGCTACCAGTGAATCAGATAGTTGCCTGATACTATATTGGGGGAAATTATTAGTACCCTGCTGACTGGTATCAAAACTTCCGAATTATGCTTTGCTTCTTTTTATGATCAACTCTCCCTTCTTGCAGAAGCTTAGATTCCCAGACCACTTACTGATTCCCCGAAAGTTAATTCATTTCTAGAGTGATATATTTTTTAAGCTACTGATTTTTTAAATCATCGAAAAAAGTCCTAAATCATTGCCATTTCTTTCGAAGAGAGAAATCTTTCATGAGTTGAGCACATACATCATCAAGAATTACCCCTGCGGTCGAAATGATCTCACACCTGAAAGGTCTATGTATTTTTTCCATTTCTGGATTGCTTACTTAGGTGCAGAGTGTATTTCATATTTTTTTCGAAACCATTTTCTTTATAACAAATGAAAATTTCAACTGTCTTCCAGACAAACTTCCCTTTCGTACCTTCACGTTTTCCAATTTTTTATGGATGGGTCATCGTTGTCTTCACAACTTTGGGAATGATGTCCAGTATTCCCGGGCAGACGATGGGAGTTGGAGTTTACACCGATTTTCTGATTCAAAGCAGCCACCTCACCCGTATGCAAATCAGCATGGCATACATGACGGGAACAATCCTGAGCAGTCTGCTACTTCCTCTTGCAGGACGCTATTATGACCTTTTAGGCGCGCGGATCATGATAGTTTTTTCGGGAATTGGACTAGGATTTTCTCTGCTTCTTTTTTCTGAAGCGTCAACCCTGATTCAACTCCTGCAGTCAATCTTTCCTGATCTTTCAAGCCTAAGCAGCGAGCTTTTTGTAATGACAGTGATATTTCTGTTGCTGAGACAGTTCGGACAGGGGATCATGGCCATGGTAAGCCGTAATACCTTAGCTAAATGGTTTGAGCGCAGAAGAGGACTTGTCAGTGGTATTAGTGGAATTTTCGTAGCATTCAGTTTTTCAGGTGCACCGCTGTTCATGAATATTATTATCGAGGATTACAATTATTCCGGCAGTATGGTACTCATGGCACTCATTTTCGGTTTCGGAATGGCCTTCATCGGCTGGTTGTTTTTTCGTGACAATCCGGAAGATTGCGGGCTACTCATGGATGGTAAAAAAATTTCGCCAATGACAAAATCAAACGAGCCCGCAGAACCTGAAGTAACGCTTAAAGAAGCATTACGAACCTATAATTTCTGGATATTCTGTCTAGGCTTATGCTCAGCGGCAGTGATAGTCACCGGTTTCACCTTTCATATCAGTTCAATCGGAGCATTAGCCGGGCTGACAAGAATGGAAGCTTATGAACTTTTTCTTCCTATGTCCCTAATCAGTGTGATCAGCCACTTTCTTGCAGGCTGGGCCAGCGACCGGATGCCGCTTAAGTATCTGCTGATGTTCCTGCTTGTAGGACTTGCTGTAGGCTGTTTCGGCATACTTAATTTAGAATCGTTCTGGTACAGACTTATGTTAATTGTCGGGTTTGGAGTTCAAGCAGGAGTTTGGGGGTGTCTTACAGTAGTTGCCTGGCCGAGATTTTACGGACGAAAACATCTTGGAGCAATCAGCGGAGCATTTATGGGAGCTCAAGTCTTTGCCAGCGCAATTGGTCCGGTGGTATTTGGAATGTCAGAAAGCTTGAATGGTGACTACTCTTCCGCAGCCTGGATTTCAGTTGCTTTAAACCTGTTGCTCTTGCTTGGAGCCACAAGAGCTGTCAGTTACTATCAACCTTTGTCCACCTAAAAATTGTAATTTGATCAGAATTCAACTATGACTCCATTTTGGATCAGTACTTTTCCCTTTTCTGGGGGCGGCCTGAATCAGTTGGGATAAAGACTTTAAATCGTTTTTCAGCTCTTTAAGTGAAGGCTTAATCTTCTGCTGAACCTTCTTTTCAACAACAATAGTTTTTGGAGAATATACTTCACCGTGTTGAATCTCTTTTGGTTTAACTCCAGAATAATTCTGTTTGACCAGTTGACTTAGTTCAGGCGTTTTACTCTCCGACTCAGTTTCCGGCTTATCAATTAGCTCCAAA
>DTUH01000262.1 GCA_012964265.1 Candidatus Lambdaproteobacteria bacterium | reverse complement strand
GATTTCGTGAGGCATTTCTTCCGGAACTGGTTCCAGTTCGCCCATCACAGCATTTCGTCCGTACTGCGAAATATCAAGCCGTACTTCCTCGCCCAAAGTTTTACCCGTCAATTCTTTGAGCCGTTCCTTAAAAAACACCCTCATTTCAGCCAGCCACGTTTCTATTCGAGCCAAAATGTAGGGGTCACGCACTCCGCCGATGGTGATTGTCTGGAAACCGGATAAAGTGGCGCCTTCCATTTTGAGAGTGTAACGCTCCGGACGAAATACGGAGCCCTCAACACGAGTCTTGCGTTCCGAAACAGCATGATAATTTGCGTTTTGTGTATCAAGGGTTCCCGAAGGTTCACGAATCAGAAACGGATCGGCGTTTTCATAAAGTGTGTGTGAAGCTAAACTGAGCGGAGTGCAGGACGCGTCGAGAGCCAACGGTTCAACGCTGAATCCGTTATCGTCTATCTCCGCGTAAACTCCATCTGCGCGCGTAATAGTGGAACAAATTGCACCGCATTCGATCGTTTTAGCGCAATGCCAGACCGGTCCCGGAATAAAACCGCGCATTAACGGAACCGCGGCAAATAGCGCCGTGTCAGAGGCACGTCCGCAGAGAATGACATCACACTTGTTTTCCAGCAAATACACAATCGGCTCATGTCCCATCATGGCCACAATGTGGGAGCAATTCAGGATTGTCTGCTCATCCAGCTCAGACGCTCCCGGAAGTGCCTCGATTTTTCCGGACTTGAAGGCATCTGCCATAATTTCTGGATTTTGCTCAGAATAGACTCTGCCAAGTTTGAATTTCAAACCATCTTCGCTTGCGATTTCGAGAGCCAATTCCCGCATCCAATCCACTGCAGAATCAACTCCTGAGGTTCCGCATGAGCCAATTATTAAGGGAACATTCAGTCTGTCACGAGCTGACAACAAACGTCTCAAGTCATGTAGAATCGCAAAGCGAGACATTTTTGGAGTTCCGGAACCAAGATAGAATGGCCCGGAATCAGTTGAACCGGCGTCACAGGCAATCAAGTCAGGTTTTAGAGCAATTCCACGCTCCAGAGATTCATCGAGAAAACCCATTCCCAACGCACCTGTAGGGCTTATCAAAGTAATACGGGGAATTCTCATGCTCTGGTTTCTAACTGCGTTTGTTTGACAGCCAGTCCCTCACGAGCGGAATAAGTATGAACACTGCTGCTGTAATAATCAGCATCAGCGTCATAGGCCTTTCCCAGATAAATTGGATCCCGTTTGCGTTACGCATTGCCCGTCCGAGATTGTCCTCAAACATTTGCCCAAGTACGAAACCGATCAACAGAGGCGGTAAGGGGTAATCCGCAAATCTGAAGATGATGGCGAGTACACCAAAACCTAAAAGCAGAAGCAGTTCTGTGGCGTTGTTTTGACCAATGTATGCTCCGGCCATGGCGAAAAAAAGTACGAATGGAATCAAGAAACTACGCGGTATTAACAACAATCTTGCGATGTATGGTACAAGTGGAAGATTGAGAAGCAGCAGTATGACATTACCAAAGTACATGGACATGATAATCGACCAGAAAACCTCGGGTCGATCCTGCATCAGTTGTGGTCCAGGTTGCAGATTCAGGGCAATGAAAGCTCCCAAAAGTACGGCGGTCGTACCTGAACCCGGAATCCCTAAAGTCAGCAAC
>DTUH01000261.1 GCA_012964265.1 Candidatus Lambdaproteobacteria bacterium | reverse complement strand
GCTTCCAGCGCCTCAGTTTATGGCAGTGGCAAGACTGGGTTTGTTGAGAAACGCGAAGCTGAATATCCGTTGAACGTTTATGGTTTTTCAAAATTTGCATTTGACAATTATGTGCGCCGTATTTTACCACAAGCCAAAAGCCAGGTTTTGGGGCTGCGGTACTTCAACGTTTATGGACCACAGGAAAATCATAAAGGACGCATGGCCTCAGTCGCTTTCCATCTTTTTCATCAGTTACAGGAAACTGGAAAAATGAGGCTTTTTGAAGGCAGCGCACATTTCCGCCGTGATTTTATTCATGTAGCCGACACAGTGAAAATCAATCTCCATTTTTACGAATCCAAAACCAGCGGCATTTTCAATGCCGGAACCGGAAAAGCCCGCAGTTTTGAGGAAATCGCCACCACTCTTCAAAGTCTGCATGGAAGCGGTGAAATCGAAAGTATTCCTTTCCCGGAAGACTTGCGCGGCAAATATCAGGAGTTCACCGAGGCTGGGCTTGAAAACTTGCGGGAGGCAGGTTACAGCAAGGATTTCATGTCACTGGAAGAAGGTGTTCGGCAATATTATGAATTGCTCTCCGCCACTGATGGAAGGTATATTTGAAGGGTGGGAGCCATTCGAATTAATTTAGAACAAACCGAGGATTATTTATAGAATCATAGTGAAATTTTGAGGACAGCCCCATGATTTATCAAGGGGTTTTTTAAATAAGAATACTCCAGATTATGTGTAGAATCATAGTGAAATTTTGAGGACAGCCCCATGATTTATCATGGGGTATAGAAATTGGAACATTTTCCAATAAAACCGTTTTAACGGTTTGCGAAAACAAAAAACCCATGAAAACGATTATTAACCTTCTGAGTTGTTTACGGTATCACTACCAAAGTAAATAAAATCATCTGTTACCAGCTGAAAAAAAATTATCATAATGCCCACAAAAAATCCGTCAAGCAAAATTTTTGATTCCGCCTTTCCTGAACTTCAGGCAGCAGAGCTGCCGGGCTTTCTTTTTGTTGATCATATTGCAATTGCGGTTTGCGAAGGAGAGTTGGAAGATCAGCTGAAAATGTACCGGCAGATGGGTTTCAGAGAACTGCACCGTGAAGAAATGTGCGGCACGGATCAGGTCCGGGAAGTTCTGCTGCAAATCGGTGAAAGCCAAAATTTGATTCAGCTGCTGGAACCACTTTCCGCAGAATCTCCGGTACAAAAACAAATTGAGCGCAACGGAGGTCGCGGTGGCTTGGCGCATGTAGGTTTGCGGGTAAAAAGCGCACAGGCTGCTTTTGATTTTCTTAAAGCACAGGGTTTCCAAATTATCGACAAAGCACCACGACCCGGTTCCAGAGGCACGACCGTCTTTTTTATTCATCCTAAATCCCATCAGGACGCACCATTTGGGGTGCTCTATGAAGTGGTCGAAGATCCAAAAAATTAAACATAAATGAGTTCAGCCAAACAAAAAATTTTGGTCGTCGGTGGTGCGGGATACATTGGTTGCCATGTTGTAAAAGCACTGCGTGATGCCGGAAAATCTCCTGTGGTTTTTGATAATATGAGCAGCGGACTGCAGGAAAATCTTTTGCCGGGAATTCCTTTTATCAAAGGCGACACGCAGATTCCGGAGCAACTGGAGGCTGCCATGGAAGATGTTGAATCAATCATCCACAT
>DTUH01000260.1 GCA_012964265.1 Candidatus Lambdaproteobacteria bacterium | reverse complement strand
TAAAACTTCCGGACCTGCAGCAAAACAGGAAAGCCAGCACGATTAAAGGCAGCCGTAGTTTTTGCCAGATTTCGAAAGTTCTCTTTCTGTTCCAAACTATGCAGAACAAAGCCACCGGAGGAAGGAACAAAGTATAAAGGCTCAGTCTGATTGGAAAAGAAATACTCAACAAACTTTCCAATGTTTGCTGCAGGTCCGGAAGTTTTAAAGGAAGAGAAAATAAAATCAACAAGCCAACCAACAGCGGATTGGTCCAGTGTTTCAGCAGTTTAAGCGACATTTACCGGGGAGTGAGAAAAGTGATACTTTATGATCATGAGGAAGCAACTCAAGGGGATCAGGGCTTCAGTAATCACTGTGGCCACTGCTGCTCCGGAAGCACCATATTCCGGAATCAGCCAGAAATTCAGGAGCACATTGAGCAGTAAGCCTGAGGCTGTGATAACTAGATAAATTCGGTTGTGATCCAATGCAACTAAGGATTGAGTCATTAAATAGCCCCAGAAAACAAGTGGAATGGCCATAGCCAAAATTCTTAAAATATCTGCGGAGTTTTGAAATTCTGCCGCAAAAAACCAACTTATTATCGAATCTGCTAACAGGAAAACAGCTCCACCCCCGGCAATTCCGGACAGAGTGAGCAGCAATGCTCCTTTCCGGAAATATGCTGAAAACTGTTTGGCTTGAGAAAGACCCGGAAAAATTGCGGCCATCACAATCGTCGGAATGAAAAAAGTTCCTTCCATCAAATTAAAAGCTACTGAATACAAACCAACTTCACTTTCTGAAGCAAGAACACCCAGCATGATGGTGTCGATCCGGAAATAAAACTGGATCAAAAAAAGCACCAATCCTAAGGTCACGGCCTCACGCAAAAGTTGAGACTGTTCCATGACATGAGCATCAGTCTTGCTTTTTTTCAAATGGGCGAGATATTTTTTCCAGATGATTACGGAAATAAAAATCGTTCCGGCAAACCTTGTCAGCATCAAAATTAAAGAACCAATCCATGGTTCTGCAATCTCCTGAAAAACAAAAATACTTAAAACCCCACATGCCAGCAAATTTTGAAAGGCTACTGTGAGTGACTCCGGACGCAAATCCTCCAATCCACGCAAAATACCAAAAAGCGATTGCTGAAGCGTGTTGATTAGAAAAAATCCCAGTACTGTCACCAACAGGAGCAAGCTGACGTCCATCCACCAGCCTATTGCCAAAACCAGAGGAATCAACCCAAGCGCAGTCAAACCTTTGATGTGGAATGAAATCCGGACGACTTCTGTGTTTCCGCGACTGACCCATTTTGTAATTAGTTGAGTGAGGCCTAAATCCAGAGCAGGCTGCAGAAGAATCAAGCCTCCTACAAAAACAAAGGAAAATGCTCCGTAACCTTCTATACCTACAAGGTTTGCAAAGACGATGTGAAAAATTAAAAGGCTGGCTTTTGCGACGGCCTGCCCCACAAAATTCCAACTCAGATTGGTGCGTAAGCTCCTAATTTGACGCGAATCAGTGAGGGCAGACATAAGGGAAATTTTATATAACTCTTTACGGGAAGTAACTGTAGGTATTAAACAAGTGAAGCGTGGTGTATTTAATGGAACACCACGCTTCATTCTCGTAATTAGTCAAACTCCGCCAAGCGCCTTCTTTTGTAAAGGTGTGGCCGGACTGAGGCCTTT
>DTUH01000259.1 GCA_012964265.1 Candidatus Lambdaproteobacteria bacterium | reverse complement strand
TTTTTCAACCGGAAACGGCATCCGATTTTCATCAGGCTTATCTTGAAGGAAAAACAACCCCGGTAAAAGTAGCAGAGCGTTTGCTGGACATTATCCGCAGTATTGAAGAAAGTGCTGTGCCGTTGCGGCCGTTTGTGGCATGGGAAGAACATGAATTGATGCGCCAGGCAAAAGCTTCAGTTGGGCGCTATCAACGTGGGGAATCACTGGGAATCCTGGATGGTGTACCGGTCGCAGTGAAAGACGAGCTGGATATGCTGCCGTTTCCAACTATGGTCGGCACCAAATTTTTCAACACACAACCACCTGCACAGGATGCGACCAGCGTTGCGCGTTTACGTTCTGCGGGGGCACTGATGGTTGGTAAAACCAATATGCACGAAATCGGTTTGGGGGTTACCGGACTCAACATCCATTATGGAACAACAAGAAATCCTCATCATCTTGATCATTATCCCGGTGGATCATCAAGTGGTTCCGCCGCTGCTGTAGCAGCAGGATTGTCTCCGATTGCGCTCGGAGTTGACGGCGGCGGTTCAATCCGGATTCCGGCCAGTTTGTGTGGTGTTGTCGGTTTAAAAACAACTTGGGGCAGGATCAGCTCTGCCGGCTGCGCTCCCCTCTCATGGAGTGTCGCTACAAATGGTCCCATCACATCCACAGTCAGTGATGCCGCTTTAGCCTATTCGATACTTGCCGGGCCCGATCCCAGACAATTACGTACACAAAATCAGCCTCCTGTTGATTTGCAGGATTTTGAAGACGCAAATTTGACAGGAGTTAAACTCGGTGTTTTTTCAGCGTGGTTTAATCATGCATCTACGGATATTGTCCAAAACTGTGAACGAATGCTGGATGCTTTCAAATCTCAAGGTGCTGTCGTCGAGGAAATTGAAATTCCCGAATTGAATGAAGTGCGTATAGCACATGTTGTCACGATTGTGACCGAAATGCTGACTTCACTGCAAACTCATTTTAAACTTTTTCGTCAACCTTTTGGTTTGGATGCTTTGCTTAATCTCACGCTGGCGAAAGAGTTTAGCGGGAATGATTATGTAAAAGCTCAGCGTATACGCGCCCAACTGATCAGAAACTTAACCCAAATATTTCAAAACGTTGACGCTATAGTTACCCCCTCAACTGCCCGTACAGCTCCTCCGATTCTTCCGGATGCCTTGACAAACGGCGAATCAGATCTCAGTACGTTAACGGAATTGATGCGCTACTCTCCGGAAGCAAATATAGGAGGCTTTCCCGCGATTTCATTTCCTGTCGGTTACGACGCAAAAGGATTGCCGGTGGGGATGCAGTTAATAGGACGTCCGTGGGAAGAATCTTTTTTGCTGAGGATGGCCAAAACCTCAGAACGTTTTTTTGCACGTCATCCGCCAATGATGCGCTTCTCACTCTTGCCGAATTGATGTTGATGTAGTCGAAAAAATCCAGGAACCATGTCATTTCGAGCGAAGTGAGAAATCTTGAATAAGCGCCAATACTAATTTCATTAAGATTTCTCCCTACAGCGGAAATGACAGTGCGGATTTCAGACTTTCTAAGAGACAGTCAATATAGTATTAACCCGGACAATTGTGTTCCTTTAATTCAAAAATTCCGAAAAATCTTGTTTTAACTCCGGATTGACAGCTAGAATAAAAAGATTGGTTCGGGCCAGTAGCTCAGTTGGT
>DTUH01000258.1 GCA_012964265.1 Candidatus Lambdaproteobacteria bacterium | reverse complement strand
TCATTTGCGATGCATGTTCCGGAGAAGGCGAACCGATTAGAATTGCGTCAATTTCAGGATCGTCCAACATCATCCGGTGATCTTTCCCGGTTACCGGAATGTTTCGGGAAGCGGCCCATTCTTCGTCAAGAAACGGATCGGTAACGGTTTTGAGCTTTGCGCCTTCGACACGGCTCAGTAAATTGTCTGCATGGAGTTTACCGATGCGACCCGCGCCGATTATTCCAAAAGTTACGCTTTTCATTTTATCCTCTTGATGTTCTTTTATTTCAGGCAAGTCTGCGCTTCGTTGCTTCATCAAGGCAATCGCAAAAACGATCGACAGACCACTCCTCACTCAAGGCCCGTTCCATCAAAGCCTGTACAGTTTCCGGCGCGGAACCTTCCATAGGTGAATCGGAATCCAAATTTGTCGGAAAGGGATAACCTTCGACAACGGATGCAGCAACGGTTTTCGTTTCGTCCGCACTGAGCAGTTTGGCCTGCTTTCCTGCAAGCAAAACCGGGTAGATCAGTTTCGTCATTTTGGCGCGATCCACAGATTCCATAGCCTTTGCGAAGGCACTTGAGATTTGCAACAAGTTGGCGATTCGGTCGCTGGATTCGGTGTTGTTTCCGCCTGCATGGAACAAGGCCGGACTGAAGAAAGCAGCATCCCCTTTTTTTAATGGCAACTGTACACAATTATTCTGAAAATATTCTATGAATTCAGGGTTTCGCCAAGCCATGTAACCGAGTTGATATTGTTGAGAAAAGGGCAACAACAAGGTCGGTCCAGATGAAGTTTTCATGTCAGTGTGTGCAACTGCCCCCTGCAAAGTCAGAAACTGCGAGTTAATTTGCGACGCTACCGGAAATTCTGAAATAAGTGAATCATCCTGAAAACCAAGATGATAATCACGGTGCGGCTGCTGTGCCTGTCCACCGGGTTTAATGATGTTGACCTGTGAGGTCATTTGAAAAAACGGACCGAGCCACGCTTCCGACACAAAACGCAGGATCGGATTCTTGTAGTAAGCAACGAAGGCTTCCGTATCCCGTTCACAAAATTTCTGTAAGGCATTCCAAATTCTTTCGTTTTCTCCGGGTTTCGCAAAATGATCTCCTCGACTTTCCGTGGTATTTTTTTCTGCTGAAATTATTTCCTTAAATACTTCGGTTGCCCTGTCAATGACTTGAGAATTCGGAAATGCCTTTTGAATGACGAGCACCCCAGGACCATCCTTGAGGCAATGGTGCAGCTCATTTTTCAACTCACCTGCTTGCGGTGTGCCGATCACAGAACGGATACTATCACCGTTATAGATGACGACTTTCTGTTCAATATCCGAAGAGAAAGGATGATCTTCCGCGTTTACACTCTGTGAACATAGCGCCTCAAATTCAGCGATGTCGATATCATCAATATTAAAGAGGTGTCGTTGCATCAAAAGTTATTTTTTCAATCATTGTTTTCATTCTTCCATCACCATGTTGACATATTTGACATTGAGATAATCGTGAATACCTTGAGAGCCGCCTTCCCGTCCGAAACCGCTTTGTTTGATACCGCCATACGGTGTTTCCGCCGATGCCAAAGCGAATGTGTTGACGGCAACCATCCCTGCTTCCAGAGCATCAGCTGTGTCATGTGCCAGACGTTGTGAACGGGTAAACACGTAGCTAGTGAGTCCGTATTCCAAGCTGTTGGCACGTTCAATCATTTCATCAAACTTCCGGAATGTCGTAATCGGAACCAATGGTCCGAAGGGTTCTTCCTTCATAATGGGCGCATGATCCGGAACTTGATCGAAAACGGTGGGTTCGTAAAAAAATCCACGCGCGAAACCTTCCGGACGTTTGCCGCCTAATCTCAAACGTGCCCCGGATTCCAGCGTCCCCGCCACCATTTGTTCCACTTCATTCAAGCGTTTCCTGGTCGCCAGGGGACCGATGTCCACATCCGAATCCAGGCCATTCCCCAATTTGAAATTCCTGGCGATTTCGATGAATTTATTAGTGAACTCTTCAGCTTGGCTTTCGTGAATAAAAAAGCGTGACGGCGAGGCGCAAACTTGGCCGCAATGTTTAAACTTAACCAGCGCCGCTTGTTCCGCAATGGCCTCTGCATCGGCATCCGCGAAAACAATCACCGGAGCGTGACCACCGAGTTCCATTGTAGTCCGCTTGAGCGTTTTTGCAGAAGCTTGCACGAGTAATTTCCCGACCCGAACAGAACCGGTCAGAGAAATTTTACGGACTCGCGGGTCGTTCATCAAAACCGGTGAAACCGTATCCGGAACTCCATTGATAAGATTAATCACGCCTGCTGGGATTCCGGCTTCATGAAGGCATTGGACAAAAGCCATAGCTGAACCCGGAGCCTCTTCCGCCGGCCGCAAAATTACGGAACAGCCCGCCGCTAACGCAGGAGCGATTTTCCGAGCAGCCAGTACCACCGGAAAATTCCATGAAGTGAAAGCCGCCACGACGCCCACAGGCTCATGTTGAATCAGTACCTTGCCATGGGGTTGACGGCTTTCAAGCACATGCCCATAAATACGTTTCGCTTCTTCCGCATACCATTCGAATTGCTCAATCGCCATACTGACTTCAACTCTCGATTGATCCAGCGGTTTACCGAGTTCGAGGATCAGCCAACGGGCCATATCGTCCGTATGCTCTCGCATGACATCAGCGACTCGACTCAACATCCGGGAACGTTCCCACGCCTGCACCTTACGCCATTGCCTGGTTCCTGAAACCGCCGATTCAATAGCATTCCGGGTGTCGTCTTCACTGGCCGCAGGGGCTTCACCCAGCACTTCTTCAGTCACAGGACTGATCACCGGAATGCTCTTTCCTGAAGACGGTTTCTGCCATTTACCGTTCCAATAAAGTCCGAATGAGTCATACATAATTCAGCTGCATCATAATGGTTATGTAATTTCCTCAATCGCCACTTTGCGCCCCTCTGATGAACTCAGCAAAGCAGCATCCAGAATCCGTTGAATGCATGTTCCGTCTTCAAAATTCGGTCTGCATTCTGTTCCGGAAGCAACAGCTTCGACAAAATCACCGACCATCTGGCCGCGTTTGCGAAACGTTTCTTTGTACATTTGCTGGATGTCCTCACGTTGCCGACCATCCTGTATCATTTCGGGAATTTCAATTTCCTGAAACTGCGTCTCTTCCGCTTTGGCACCAAGAAGTTGGTAAGTCCTTTCCCAATCGGTCCAGCCACGTAAAGTTCCACCGGAACCGTGCAGGTCCAGGTAGTGCGTTTGTCCCCAAGGGGTAGGTTCATGTGCGACGGTGCTGGCCTGCACCACGCCCTTCGCACCATTGGCGAACGTCAATATCACAATACTGAAATCATCTGCCTGCACATAGGGCTGTTCTGAAGGGTCAAGTTTTGGACGCTCAATCACGGTATCTAATTCAGCAAAAACGTGAGTGACCTCTCCAAAGAACCACACGGCTAAATAGAGGAAATGAGAACCGACATCGCCTAAGGAGCCGGAACCCGCCAGTTTTTTATTGAACCGCCAATGGTATTCCGGAGACCGGCCAAAATTGGCGTAATACCGGAAATTCAGATGGTGCAGTTTCCCCAAATAACCTTCACTCAGCAAACGTTTGATGGTTTGAGCCATGGGAACAAAAGAGTACGTGAATGGCACCATTGTCACAGCTTGATGAATTTGTGACGATTCCAGCATGCGCTTTGCCTCGGCATAATTCAAAGCGAGTGGTTTTTCACAAAGCACATGCAACCCTTTTTCCAGCGCAGCAAGCGTGATGGGGCAGTGAGTGGAATTCGTGGTGCTAATAATCAGAGCATCCAGCGGTTCTTCATTCAGCATCGTTTGCCAATCTGTATATACTTTCGGAATTATCCAAATTTCTGCCAACTTGCGGGCGCGTTCTTCATTGCGTCCACAACAAGCGACAACAATAGCTTTTTCGCTACCGGCCAGCGACGGTAAATACATGGTGTCCGCCCACCAACTGGTTCCAATGATTCCAATACGAACGTGTACCATCACAATCTCTCAATAAATATCCGGTTCTGGAGTTTCACCGGGAGTTCCTTGTAAAAAGTCAAAATCGCATCCTTCGTGTGCTTGGGTCACATGTTGGATGTAGAGCTTGGCATAACCCCGACTGGCTTTAGCATCCGGAGGTTGCCATTGTTGGCGCCGTGTTTTCAATTCAGATTCCGGAACCAACAAATCCAAGCGTCTATTTTCGATATCCAGTTCAATCAAGTCCCCATCCTGAACCAGCGCTAGTGGCCCGCCCAACGCGGATTCCGGAGAAACATGAAGCACGCACGCACCATAACTGGTACCGCTCATACGAGCGTCAGAAATGCGGACGATATCTCGAATTCCCTGATCCAGCAATTTTTTCGGTACCGGCAACTGTCCCCATTCAGGCATTCCCGGAGCACCAATCGGCCCCGCGTTTTGCAGAACCAAAACTGAATCCGCTGTGACTTCCAAGTCGTCAGAATCCACACGGGCTTTCAAATCCCGAATGTCTTTGAAAACCAGTGCCGGTCCGCGATGTTTCCACAAGCGTTCTTCGGCAGCTGTCGGTTTGATAACCGCACCATTCGGCGCAAGGCTTCCACGCAAAATGGCGGTGCCGCCGGCTTGCTTTACAGGATGCTCTAATGTAAGAATTACATCCGGATTGAAGACTTCGGCTCCCTGCAAATTCTCCCGTACTGTTTGACCGTTGATGGTTGAAATGTCCAGATGCAGCCTGGCTTCGAGTCGTTTCATCAAGGCACGTAATCCGCCAGCATAATAAAAATCTTCCATAACATATTGCCCGGAAGGCTTCAGATTGGCCAGCAGCGGGATGCCTTGAGAAAATTTGTCAAAACGCTCCAAATCCAAGGGAATGCCGACACGACGCGCCAAAGCCGTGAGATGAATGATGCCATTGGTGGAACCACCGATTGCCATCTGTACCATGATTGCGTTTTCAATCGCCTGTTCAGTGAGAATATCGGTGGGCTTGATGTCCTCCCAAACCAACTCGACCGCACGTCGCCCACTGAGCGATGCCATCCTGTTGTGATTCGAGTCCACCGCCGGAATGGAAGATGCTCCCGGAAGCAACATGCCAAGAGCATCGGCCATCGACATCATGGTTGCGGCAGTACCCATCGTCATGCAAGTCCCCGGAGAGCGGGCAATGCCGTCTTCAATTTCAAACCAACTTTTTTCATCCAGCTTGCCGGAGCGCCGATCATCCCAATATTTCCAAACATCGGTGCCGCTTCCCAAGGTTTCCCCCCGCCAATGTCCGCGCAGCATCGCTCCTCCGGGAACGTAGATGCAGGGTAAATTCATACTGATTGCGCCCATTAACACGCCGGGCGTGGTTTTGTCGCAACCTCCCATGAGCACCGCACCGTCGATAGGGTAGCTGCGCAAAAGTTCTTCCACCTCCATCGCCAGAAAATTACGATACATCATCGCTGTCGGCTTCATCAACTGCTCACCCAACGACATCGCGGGCAGTTCCACCGGAAACCCTCCCGCGGCTAAAACTCCACGTTTCACATCCTGCACACGCTGAGGAAAGTGCGTGTGGCAGGTGTTCATCTCGTTCCAAGTGTTGATGATGCCAATCACGGGCTTACCCACGAATTCATCCCGATGCAGGCCCATTTGTTTGGTACGGGAGCGGTGTCCAAATGAACGCAGATCGTCCGGACCATACCAGCGTTGACTACGAAGAGATTCCGGTTTTTTCTTTGAGGACATGGAAACTTTTAGATCAAAATGATTTTCCTGAATCACGAAGTTCAGAGTTGGTCCAGCGTCCATTATTGTCCGCAGACTCGACACATGCTTCCAAAAATTTGACTCCGTGTGCGCCATCTTCCAATGTCGGAAAATCCAAACTGAGCGGATCAGGCATTGTCCTGGAAAGTTTGGCCAGGAGTACTTCCGCAAAATCTGAATAAATATTGCTGAATGCTTCAAAATAGCCTTCCGGATGACCCGCTCCTACGCGCAACAAACGTTTGGCAGAGGGATGAAGTTCGGGAGAATCCAGTTCCAAATTTCGGGAAGCTTGCCCCAATTTGGTGTAACGCAATTGGTTGGGCTGTTCTTGATGCCATTCAATTCCGGCTTGGGTACCGTAAATCCGGATGGCCAAACCATGCCGGTGTCCAACCGCGACCCCGCTGGCCCACAAATATCCCGCCGCGCCTTTTTCAAAATGCAGGAAAACATGGGCGTTGTCTTCCAACACACGGCCCCTCACAAAACTTTGGCGGTCTGCTGCGACTTCACGAACTTGCTGTCCGGTGATAAACGTGGCCAGGTGTAACGCATGAGTGCCCACATCCCCCAAAACAAACGTCCCACCGGAGGTTTTAGGGTCGTTGCGCCACGCAACTCCTTCGCTGTGTTGCTCAACAGCGGTTGCGCAGTTCCCATGAGCAAATTCTGTTTGCACCACCGTAATCTCGCCGAGTTCTCCCGCAGCCACCATCGCCCGCGCTTGTCGGACCATTGGGTAGCCGCTATAGCAGTACATTGAGGCACAAAGCAGGTCTTTCTCTTGAGCCAGCCTTATCAAACTCAATGCGTCGTCTGTCGTCGTAGTAATGGGCTTTTCTAAAATGACATGAATTCCGGCTTCCAGAAACGTTTTCGCTATCGTGTAGTGGGTGTTGTTGGGAGTCATGATTCCCACGACATGAATTCCGTCTTCACGGGCGGATTCTGTCTGTGCCATTTGCTGATAGTCTGCGTAAACTCGAGCTGTATCCAAACCAAGGGACTCTCCATATTGCCGTCCGCGTTCCTTGTCAATGTCGAATGCTCCGGCAACAAGCTCATAATAACTATCCCGACGTAGCGCCACCCGGTGGCTGTCTCCAATCTGGCTCGTCGAGCCACCTCCGACCATGCCATAGAGTAATGGAGGTTGGTTGCGAAATCGGTTGCTCATTTAGATTCCTGCATGTTCACGAATGAACGTTCGCGCCTTTTTAGCGTATTCCAGCGGATTTGCTTTGTCCGGATCTTGCTCTGCTTCGACCACAAACCAGCCTTGATAATGTGTGTCTGCCAATGCTTGGAAAATCGGATCAAACGGGATGACCCCATCTCCCGGAACAGTGAAGACTCCAGCTTTGACGGAATCCAGAAAGCTCATTTTTTTCGCATGAACTTCATCCAACACCGGTTGGCGAATGTCTTTGAGATGCACGTTGCGGATACGCGAACCGTATTTCTGAATGATAGTCAGTGGATCGTCCCCTGCGTAGTGTGTGTGCCCGGTATCAACCAGCAGATGCACCAAATCCGGATCGGTCATTTCCAATAGCCGTTCGGTTTCGTCTGCATTCTGGACCATCGTTCCCATGTGGTAGTGATAGGCGATCACCATTCCATTGTCACGGGCTATTTTCCCTATCCGGTTCAAGCCATTCTCAACCAGCACCCACTGTTGATCCGTGTAGGATGGACGATCAAAAACGTGGCTTGGAGTTCCCTGGATACAGTGACCACACTCGCAGACGTTAATGACCTTCGCTCCCATTGCCTTGAGAAAATTCATCTGTACTATAAAATGGGTGACTGTTTCTTCTGTTCGTCCTTCTTCACTGAAAAAAGTACTGATCCACGCCGAGGAAATTTGCAGTCCGCGCTGTTCCAAAACCGGTTTGAGCACAGCGGGGTCTTTTGGGTACTTGTTGCCGATCTCACTTCCGGAAAATCCGGTAGCCGCCATTTCATCAATGCATTGCTCAAAGCTAATGTTTCCACCTAGTTCCGGTAAGTCATCGTTGGTCCAAGCAATCGGTGCGATGGCTAACCGGATTTGATTATTTGCAAACATGGATATTTTTATGAGTGGAAATAGGTTCTAATAAGCTCTGGCTTTCTGAACTTCGTCATCCATTTTGGAACTTGAAGTAACAGTAGCTTCACAATTGGAAACCTCCGG
>DTUH01000257.1 GCA_012964265.1 Candidatus Lambdaproteobacteria bacterium | reverse complement strand
TTGTCCTTATGCATACGTAGTCTGGAAAAAGTTTCAAGGAAAAATAAATTTTTTTAGATAACTTCTCAAATGAATCATGTTCCTGCATAATAAATATATACTCGGCAAATTCTGGACAAGTAACATGAGTTTGGATTCGCTTGCAACAACTGGACTCACTAAGACTTACGAATTTATTTTCAGGATTCCCCAGCTTGAAACTTCAACGCAGAGCTAAGCAAATTTATTAATTGCTTGATGTTTGTTTCCAACTGTCTAAAGTATTGCCTGTCGAGAGTGGTCTCCGTTACGGGTGGTCATCTCTAAAAACAGGTTTTTTGCTTTTACCGTCACTTAGTATTTCAAAATCACGTTTGTTTGCACTGAGAGAACATTTGAGAACAATAACCAAACGATTGATAATCCATCAATCAATCAATTTTCGAACCATTTTTCAGGGAGAAGAAAATGGATCGCCAACGTGTTTCATCAGGATCCATATATGAAGAACTTTACGGTCACTCCAGAGCAGTCGCTGTGGGTGACACTATCTACGTCGCCGGAACAGTAGGTTTCGAATATGATACTAAGACCATCTCTGACGATCCCGCAGAACAGACTCGTCAAACATTTCGTAATATTGAGAGTGCCTTAGCAGAAATAGGCTCCTCATTTTCAGATGTTGTCAGGATGATTACCTACTACACAGACCAAAATGACTGGGACGCAATTGGCGAAGTTCTGCGAGAACAGCTCAAAGACGTGAGACCCGTAAATGCCGGAGGTCGAGTGGGACTTATTGACCCGCGCAAGAAAGTTGAAATCTCAGCAATAGCAGTTAGAAAGAGACCCGCAAAGTAAAAAATAGATCACATACTAAATGGACTTTGTTAAGATAGCTTTTAGTTGAATTGCTCTCCCTGTGAAATCTCTTTTTCTTCTTCAGTTTCTATGGAATCACTTTGGATATAGAGGTAGTAAGAAAGCAAAGCCATCACAAAAAAGGTTCCATGTTCCCATAACTCTGTGCGATCCCCAAAAAGGATGTCTCCAGTGGCGAAAAACAAAAAGATTGCCGCACTCCCCTTGAAGGCCAATCGATGGAGAGTTCTGGTACCATACAGACTTTCCTTTTGAATATTATGTTGTGGTAACAAGCTCTTGATGAAGATTAGCAGGAATGTCAGTCCAAGGATAATTTCGGCCACTGCTATACCATAGAGAGTGACGAAGAGCGACACCTGCCGGTAAATGGATTTGTTTGAAATAGTTGACGGTCTTGCTGTCACGATTGACTCCATACAAACCCATAGTCTCCATCCCGTGAAGCCTGTAAACAATTTCGCCACTTGTTTGCGTCCACAACAACCCCTTTGGTTGACCAGGGAGCGGTTTGAGGCATGTATTGAACATTGAAAAACTTGTCACCCCCATTAAGTCCCCGGGAAACAGCCCAGAAAAGATACAATGTTGAAATTTTATCTATGAACAAGATTTTTAAATGCAGCAGGTGGATTTGGCTTTACAACTAACTTTGAAAAAATTTTAAATAAACAAAAGCCTGGAAGCTCTAGCAAATTTTCTATGATATAAATACACATTAGAAATAAATATTTTTGTTTCTTTAGCTTTATCAAAATACGAGTACGATTGAAAAAAGAAAAAGATATAGGTTAATACCTAAATCCTGCAATTGCACATTCAGATTGTATTTCTCC
>DTUH01000256.1 GCA_012964265.1 Candidatus Lambdaproteobacteria bacterium | reverse complement strand
CGGCACAACTTATGCCACAATTGGAGAAAATCAGGGCAAGTTGCCTGAAAATCCGGTAATTATCAACTTATCAGGACAAGTTTTCCGAATAATCTTTATACAATACAGGGCATTGTGCCTGATAATCCAGAAATTTGCTGGTTAAACGGGCATTGTGCCTGATAATAATAAGTTAGACACCATGAAAATTACACTGGAGAGAAAGTCAAATTGAACCATTCATACGGATATGCTATATTAACCACATGAAAAACCTAACAAGAAAAAATTCTACAACTGTCCGATATATTGATCTTTTTGCTGGTATAGGTGGTTTTCGTTATGCCATGAAAGATGACTATTTTGATACAACCGAGCTTGAACCGGTTAGTTTTCCAAAACTGAAACCTTCAACAAAAACAATATCTATTCGTCTACCTGAAATGATGTTAGATTCAATCAAGATATTAGCTAATAAACGAGATGTTCCTTACCAATCGTTGATTAAGACATATCTTCAGGAAAAAATTGACAGGGAATTCCACGCCAAACCAGCATAACAAATGGATTCAGGCTGACTGTGGGGATGCGATTTTCTATTGAAATTAGTCAATAATATGATTCCCTTGAAGTCCTCCAAAATTTGGGTATGTATCCACCGCAGCTCACCCTAGTTTCGGCCTTCTCGTTCAGCAAAAAATGGATGATCCCATAAATTAATTTTAGGAGTTCTTCTCGTTACGAGGCTCCTCCTCGTAGCACAGTCTGTGAGACTCTGCCTCAAGAGTTATCCTTTACACAATACGTGCTGGGTGGATTTAAGACTTTTTAAGAAAACGTCATCTCTCAAAAATAAGTAGAGATTTCCGGCAATGATTTTCGCTGAATATCCGGAACTTTTGCATTTTTTTCTGGATATCCTACGACCAGTAACAAAAAGGGACGTTCCTGTTCCGGACGCCGCAGGATTTTATTGAGAAAACGCATTGGACTTGGAGTATGAGTCAGCGACGCCAATCCTGAATGGTGAATGGCGCTGATCAATAATCCGGTGGCAATGCCCACGGATTCGTTGACATAATAGTGTTTTACGCGTTTCCCCTGCTCATCGATTCCATGGACTTTGGCAAAAATGGCAATCAAATAAGGAGCGGTTTCCAGAAAAGGTTTGTGTTCATCTGTTCCCAGCGGTGCCAGAGCTTCGAGCCATTCTCTGGTTGCGCGGCTCTTGTAAAAGTCCTGCTCCTCTTTTTCCGCAGCCTCCCTGATTTGACGCTTTATTTCCGGATCAGAGACCACGACAAAATGCCATGGATGCTGATTTGCTCCGTTTGGCGCCGTGTCCGCTGTGCGCAAACAATTTTCAATAATATCAAGAGGTACAAGACGTTCGGAAAAATCACGAACCGTTCGCCTCCGTCTCATATTTTCGTAGTATTCCAGCGCACGCCGCTGAACTTCTTCAACAGGATATTCTTGGCAATCCAAGGGAATGGTAGGGATTTGAGCGGAGTTATTTGAATTACTGCTGTTTTTCATGAAACATATTATTCGAGAATAAAACTATGAGACTACATCATGCAAGGCGTATAGGGAAGCGCAAACGGCAGACCTATTTTAATCTTATCAAACACAGTAACCCAGGACTCCGTTCCGGGGAAAGAAACGATGGCTCGGATGCAGTTTTCTCGAAAAAAACCATTTAAAAGCTTGACATGAACATTAT
>DTUH01000255.1 GCA_012964265.1 Candidatus Lambdaproteobacteria bacterium | reverse complement strand
AAGGTGCGGATTTTATCAGCTTCCATACCGGATTGGGTGCCCCGAATCCGGAAAGTGGAAAATTTGAGAATGAAGGCATGATTGACGAAAGCGTGCTGGATGGCTTGAACGAGGGAGCCGTTCTTATCAACTACGACCGGGGAGAACTGGTGGATGCGCAGGCGTTAGATAAAGCCCTGGCCAGTGGCAAAGTTCGCTATGCGGCGATTGACGCGGATATTTTTAAAAATCCGACAACCGGAGAAATCACCGGGCCAATGGCGCCTTACCTTGATTTAGAAAAAAAGTATTCCGGAAAACTGGAACTCTTACCTCATGCGGCTGCCGACACCGAACACGTTTCCCGTGTTGAAGGAGCTAAACAGGCGGTGGATCAAATCCTCTCTGTGATTCAATTCAAAACCACGATCAACCTCAAAGGCGATTTGCCTGAAGGCTACACCGATGATGGAGCGACCACAGTTTCCGGAGTCGGTAAAGTCACACCGAAACGATTGAGCGAGTCTGTTACCGATGATGAGTTCCTCGAAAATATGCGCCAGACTGCTGAAGTGATCACCGCGATTTGGGGGGCGTTGGCTTCAACTCCGAATCCGGAACGACGTGCGGAACTGATTGAGCGTTATGGTTCGAAATTGATTTTGGCCTCCAACACCTATGCGTCACTGATCGAAGGTGCAGGTCTCAAAGGACCGTATTCGGAATAGAAATCAGGAGTTCAAAATCGCACGCCATCATCAACTTGAAGAAAACAGTTTCTCACTCTTGCGCCAGATTTTCGCCGCAGCGTATCCGTATGGGAACTCGGAATCCGTAGTTGATTTTTCGTCTCCGAAAACTCAAATTCAAGCCGTCAATTCCGGCCGTTTGAGTTTTGTTTTTCTCGCAAAACAAGGTGGAAACCAAGTCTTCCTCAAAATTGTCAAACCCGGATTTGTCCGGGACAATATTGCGTTTTCCGTACTTTGTACGGAAGAGTGTCGTCTGCACAGTTCCATTCCCACATTTCAAACTTTTCGCGGAGAAAATGGGAAATTGCACCAAATCGTTCCGGAATACCTTGAAGGAGTTTCCGGAGATTTGAGGATGTTTTCCGGACAAACCATGACCTTGACCGAAGCGGCGCGTGACGGCATTAACGAAATTCCGGAGGCCCTGAATGAAATTCCGGGAGGTCGTCAAGGACAACTTGCCTTGATGGAAAAGCTTGGCGGTTATATCGTTAAAGTAAGCCGCATTTCCAGTGTCGTGACAGAGAATTTACCGAAGGACATTGAAACTACGGATCCTACCGGATTCGCTTCCGGGCGCCAAATTGCCAGTGACAACTTCGGCATCAGCGAGAACTTGACACATTTGCACAATCCGGAAGATCGGAAGAAAATGCGGGATCACATTCTAAGCCTGCTGCCGAATTTAGGAGAATCTCCGGAAGCCGAATCATTTCGGGAAGGATTGCAGCGCGGCGATTTGGAAGTAATTCTGGACCGTTTCAATCAGTTGGAGAAAAACATCCATGAAAGTTTAGTCAGCGATCCCGCGCCAAATGTGCCTATTCATAATGAAGTCAAGCCCGCGAATGTAGGTGCGATTTTTGATGGGGCGTCGAATCGCTGGGAAATAACCCAAAGTTTTGATTTTGACAACATGGGATTTGGGACAACGGAAAATGGAGATCAAACTCCACTCGAAAAAGATTTAGGGCGCACCTTGTCTTTTTTCGCGTTTGATCCTGTTTCAGGAGAATTTTATCCCGACAATGCCAAAGCTACGATTAAAGGCTATTTGGAACGTCTTGCTGAAAAAATGAGCGAGGCCGAAATCCATCGTCTCCAGGATTACATTCAACTTGGAATCGTTACCAGTTACCTCTGGCGATCCAGTTATCTTGCTGAGGAATTGCTGGGACACCCAACCGAAATTCAACTCGCCCGTCCTGACCCTGGAGTGCATGTCAGGCAAATCCGGTCGCTCGACGACTGGCTCAAAACCAATCCATTTGCAGAGATTGTGGAAGATTTGCAGAACACGCTGCAAATGAAACGACACCGGGACATTGAACGGAAAGCCGAACTGTTCCGGAACAGTGCGGACTACTGCTCCAAACGTGCGGAAGGTACGTTACCTGAGTATGACTCCGAGCTTGATGCCGCACACGACCAAATCAATTGTACTGAATAACAACTATCAAAATGAATCCCAAATACCTGCAATTCTGATTGTACAAATCTTCAGGAAAAAATTACAAATTTGACTGTTTACCGAAACCGCTGACGAACATCCTCCAGCTCTTCTCCTGCTCCGGGAATCCGTGAAGTAGTCCATTGCCTGAATAATGTGGTACCACCTTCGATTATTTTTTCCAGTCGGTTTTGACCAATTTCGGTTTTTATTTCAATTATCTCGCACTCATCAAGTTTACTGCATAAATAATCGTCACTGGTCATTATTTCGTCAACCAGACCCTTTTCTTTTGCTTCTGAGGCCAACCAGTATTCACCAGTTGCAATTGCCTCAATGTCAACATCCGGACGTCCCTCTTTAATCAGTTTTTTAAATGCTTCGTGAATGGCCGTTAAGTCATCCTGTAATTTTTGTTTACCTTCTTCAGTAACTTCTGAAAAAGGAGTGACTGTGCGTTTGTATTTTCCAGCAGTAAACAGATGATAGTCCACTTCATTTTTTTGCAAAACACGGTGGAAATTGGGAATGCCGGCAACGACACCAATGGAACCGATGATAGCAAATGGAGCAGCAATGATTTTGTCTGCGACTGCGGCCATCATATATCCTCCGCTGGCAGCTACTGTGTCCACGCAGACTACACAGCGTAACCCAGCTTGTTTCAGACGCTCAAGTTGTGAACTCGCTAATCCGTATTGGGGAACTGCGCCTCCTGGACTGGTCAGTCGAACAACTATTTCGTCCGCAGGTTGTGCAATCTGAAGTAGAAAAGAAATTTGATCACGCAACTGTTCCACTTCAGAGGCCATTATGCTGCCGATAAATGTGAGTACATAAACACAGTTTGAATGCTGTTTAAGAACTTCCTCCGTTTTTAATCCGTTTTTTAATTTTTCTCGAATCGTGGTTACTGTTTCCACATTCTTTTTTTTGTCTTCAAGCTTTTCATTTTTTTCTTCTTTTTTCCTGGCTTTTTTCAACAACTTAATCGCTTCTTTAGGTAAGAAGCTGGCAGCATGCATTTCTTTTTCAAGATGCTCAAAATCATTTTCAAAGCGATTATTCCAATGTTTGAATGTGAGATGCGGTTCCTTTTTGCGGCGTTTACGTTTAAATAATATGAGTCTTAATACGAGGGCTATACCAGCAAAGAAAAAAATAGCCACACCCGCACTGTAAAATGACCAGTATTGTTCCATAAATTCGTTCATGTAGTTTTTTATTTGAAATGTTAAACGTCCCCTGCTTGGAGGGAAGCTGGAATTATGTTAGAATAAATGCACTTTAATTGAAACATATTTTATAGCTTTTAAGCATGCCTAATTCAGATTCCAACTTTTTAAGAACCATCATTCTGTTGAGTGTATGTTTTGCATTTTCAGGAACAACGAGCAGTCTGACTGTTTCAGCTTCTTCGATCGTTGGTTATGAAATTGCCGGCAATAAAGCATTGGCGACGTTACCTATTGCATTTCATCTAATAGGCACCATGCTGGCCGGAATTCCAGCTTCACTTTTGATGAAACGTGTGGGCAGGAGATACGGTTTTATGATTGGCACCGGAATTGGTGCTATTGGTGCCGCAGCCGCCACATTTTCAATTATTTACAGCAATTTCGTTTTATTTTGTATAAGCATATTTTGTCTGGGAATTTTGAGCGGTTTCACACAACTTTATCGCTTTACTGCGGCTGATGTGGCCAGTCAAGAGTTTCGTACAAAAGCTGTTTCTTTAGTCATGTTCGGAGGAATTCTTGCCGGCTTTATCGGACCGGCAGTTGCTTCAAAGGCAAAAGATCTGATTGCGGATGCTCCGTTTGCAGGAAGCTATCTGTTTGTAATTTTGTTTCATGTTTTGATTGTTGCAATTTTATTCATGATTCGACTACCTCTGCCAAGTCTTGAAGAACAAACAGGTGAAAGCCGGCCCTATAAGGAAATTTTCAGCCAACCTAAATTTATTGTGGCTGTACTGACATCGATGATAGGATACGGCGTCATGGCGATGATCATGACTGCGACTCCACTTGCCATGACTACAGGCAGCGGTTATCAGTTCAGTGATGCTGCGTTCGTCATTCAGTGGCATGTGGTAGGAATGTTTGCGCCATCTTTTTTTACAGGTTCATTAATTCATCGATTTGGTGCGATTCCGATAATTATTACCGGAATATTGCTTAATCTTTTGTGCATCGGAATTAACTTTGCGGGTACTGATGTTTTCAATTACTGGTCTGCATTGATCTTGTTGGGAATGGGCTGGAATTTTATGTTTATAGCAGGCACAACGATGGTTACAGAAACCTATCGGCCTGCAGAAAAAGCCATTGTACAGGGAGTAAATGATTTCTTTGTTTTTGGTGCTGCCGCGGTGTCATCAATACTTTCCGGTGTAGTGCAAACCACACTGGGTTGGGAGGCAGTAAATTTGAGCACTATCCCATTATTGGGGCTGGTAATAATAGCTATTCTTTGGTATATCTACGGATTATCGAATTCAAATGTTCTATCGACGGTGGAATTGGAAAGCCCTTCTGAATTTCAAAAATAGAAACCAAAAGTGACAATAAATCCGCTTGGAGAGTCCAGTATGTCAACCCACTTGTCCGAGCGCTTTTGAATATTTTCATCCAGGTCCTCTCTAGTTCCCGAGCGAGTGCTCCATGTTTCCCAATACTCTACTACTTTGACTGACTCTTTTTTCTGTACATTGAAGCGTAGAACATCTATTGCTAAGAAGCCGATATCATTGAAACGCAACAAACCTGCTCCCAAACTGGTCAATGTTGTCTCAATATGCATATCATACAGTGCATGTCCACTGAGACGATTATAGGTTCTATTCCATAAATTAATGATACGGTGCTCTCTTGCAGCAATCAGATAAAAGTTGTTTCCATATAACCATTTAATAAACTGTGTATCTCCTCTGAATCTGGATGTACCGAAGTTTTCCCGTCGCTCCTTTTCCCAAATTCCGAGATGTTCGGAATCGCTGATTTCCATACCAAAAACGAGCGGATCCCAATACATGCCAAGACTTATTGCAGGTGCAAGAATAACGATTGGATTTAAACCATAGCTGATTCCAAACAGATAGGCTTGTGCTGATTCAGTACGTTTGGCCGGTTGCAGTACTTCTGAGGCAGAATCCGGATCAAGATAAGGATCTTCGTCAATTTGAGTAAGATCCTGAGCATGAGTGACTGTTGAAAACTGTAAACAGAAAAGCAAAGAAATCCACAGGAAATGAAACGGTAATAACTTGAGGTGAAAAATGTGGAGAAGGTACACTCGCTGAATAAGAGTTCCAGATGAATACAGAGGAAACTTCAGAGACTTTAAGTTTTGCTTTGCCGCGCTCCAGGTCTTGCCCAGTATTCCTTTATGCCATATCAATGGCCATTCCAGGAATGGCACAGATGTTTGTCTGAGATAGGTAGAATGGGAACTTTCCCGAGAAAGGAGAGGTAGCTGAGAAAAAATACTCCAATAAATCCAAGAGTGATCAGGAGTTCATGTAATCCCATGTCAACGTGATAATGTCCAAATTCCTGCAGAGAAGGAACCACCATCAAGTAAATGACAAACCACTGTACAATTACCACCCAAATTCCCATTATTCGAATGTAATTTGGCATACGGCAAAATGTTCTAGGCAGTAGAGCAAGAAATGGTATTCCGAAAACACCTATTATCAAAAGCAAAAACATTGTGGCCCAAGGTTGTTCCATTGAACGGATTACGAGATAAGGTGTTTCCTCTGGCAAATCTGCGTACCAGATGACAAGATACTGTGTATAACCCATATAGGCCCAAAGCAAGGCAAACGCAAAAACCAACTTTGCTAAATCATGCAGACGGTTAATGGTGATGTATTCTTCGACTCCGAACTTTTTTCTCACGGTAACACTGACAACAAGCATAAAGCCCAGGAATGCGTGCATGTTGCCAATAATGAAAAAGACTCCAAATAACGTACTAAACCATTCCTGATCAAGTGTCATTACAAAGTCCCAAGCCAAAAACGAGCCTCCGAATGTGTAGAGCAGTGCCAGCACAGGAGCAATTCTACGTGATAATTGTTCAAGCCTAATTACCTCATCTTCGTGCTCACCGTAACTATTCAACATTTTGTCGGCAAAAGCTCCTCCCCAGTCTGAACCCAATAATTTGCGTGCCAGAGCAATGTCAGGTTTTATCGAGGTTTTCACAAACCACCAGGAAACTCCGTAAATCAGGACAAGCCAGATTATATTTCTGCTGACGAAGAACGGCAAGTTCAGCCATCCGGCTTTCACTGCAATTCCATGATGTAAAAATGGATTATGTGTCCATTCATAAAGCACATTGCTGCCGAAAAAAACAATAACAAACATCAGGAATGAATAAGGAAGAAATCCTGCACACGCTTCAGCAAGACGCTTGAACGGACGACCCCATTTAGCATCCGTCAGTTGCCATAAAACACTGAAAAAAATACCGGCATGCGCAATGCCTGCCCAAAAAACTGTGTTTATCAAAAAAGCCTGCCATGTGCGCAGCACACTATTTTCTCCTCCAGTCAGCAAGCCTGCGATGAACATGCCTATACCTAAAATAACGAAAACCCAAAGCATGCGTTTTATATTTTCGGGAATTACAAAAAGAGATTTTTCTGCTATATCTTTCATTGACTGGATCCTTTACCGAACGTATCGCTCATCATATAGTTGACCATGTCCCAGCGGTCCCTTACCGAAGTTTGTGCTCCGTATGAGGGCATAAATCCGCGTGGTTCCTGGAAGAAACTACCGTATTTAATTTTGTTGTAAAGATGTGGAGCTGCAGTTGGCATTTGAAAAAATGCTGTGATCGGCGGTGCAGGAACGCCCTTTTCCACTACCACAGTTTGTGACAGACCATCCTCGCCATGACAAGCTGCACAGTAAGTATTAAAAAGTGTTTCGCCCCGTTTTAACGAGGCCGCGGATGACTGTGTGGGATTTTTTGGATAAAATTCCCTTGGATTTCCCTTAGCCCCTGCACCGTCTCCTGAAACAGCAGGAATGAAGGGATCAAAAATCCTAACAACTTTGCCCAGGACAATTCTCACTGGAACAGATTTTTCCGGAAAATTTTGATAACTTCCTTCTTCCTGAGGTTTAAGGCTTTTCCCATCATACATTTCACGAAAGAACGGATAATCTTTTCCGTCAAACCAGGGACTCGCATCATTTTCGATCCCAAAACCTTGTTGGGGATCAAAATATGGATACTGCTCCATTGCTCCAACAGTAGTGGCTGACAGCAATAAAATCGCGAGAATGCTTCCGTACAGACACTTCTTAGAGGTAGTTTCATCCTTTTTCAACATGCACCTCCTCTGCACCGTTCTTTTTCATAATTGCTTCAAACTCATCAAGTTTTGCTGCATCACAACGCACGACCACACCAAAACGGTCCCGCTGAAAACGCGGATATTTCTTGGCTGCATTCGGGATTGGAAAACGAAATGAATCAATAATGCCCAAAATTGCCAACCCTGCCAATGTGTATATTGCAGTAAAAAGAACTGTCATTTCGAAACCGATAATTGTGAATGGAGGAATTGCCAGAATTGGTTTTCCACTTACCGGTAAAACCCAATCGGAAGCAGTCCATGCCGGTAAACTGTAACCAATTAAACAACCAAGTGCTCCAAAACCCAGTGCGATCCAAGGCACGATTGTACTCGGATTACCTAAAGCATGATCTATTTCATGACGCGGACAAGGCATCAATACGGTGGGTTGAACTCCCTGTTTCCGGACTTGTTCAATTGTTTCAGTGGTTTCATCCAGATATTCAAAAATAGCCCAC
>DTUH01000254.1:911-1711 GCA_012964265.1 Candidatus Lambdaproteobacteria bacterium | reverse complement strand
TACATCAAAAGTACTTTCCGGAGTGGGGCGTGCTGGAAACAAAACACAGCTTGCTCCGGACCACAACGGGAATGTCATACCGTTCCCCAATCCGTATGCGAAAAAGAGTTTTGCGGCAGAAAAACAAATGTCGTCTTCACGTACTCCGAGTGTGTCTTTTCCGTAATATTGGCTGGTGACGACCATGTCACGGTGACTGTGAACCGCGCCTTTCGGACGTCCGGTCGTTCCGGAAGAATAAAGCCAGAAACAGTCATCAGTCGCGGCTGCCGGAGCGGCTTCGAGTTCAGAGGCGGCGGACTGCATTTGCTCCAAAAAGCATCCGGATTCGCCTTCGGTGAGCAAAGTTATTTCCGGAATTGCTGAAAGGAGTTTCAAAGCCGGTTCGACTTCTTTCCGGAATTCCGGAGAATAAACAAGGGCAGCACAACCGGAATCTTCAATCATAAAAGCATAATCTTTAGCACGCAAAAGCGTATTGAGCGGAACCGGAATTATTCCGGATTTGATCGCACCCCAAAACAAATAGAAAAATTCCGGAGAATCCTTGACCACCATTAAAAGCCGGTCTCCGGAATTCATTCCGAGTTTTTTGATTACATTTCCGGACTGATTAACGCGCTCGGCCAATTGTCCATAAGTCACTTCATCGCCTTCTGTTGTCCGGATGATGACTTTGTCTTTCCTGCCTTCCTGCAAATGACGGTCGATGAACGGAACCGCTACATTGAATTCCGGAGCAAATTCGATTTTTGCCGGAATGGCCGATGAGTCGATGGATACAGTGTTTTTTTGCATGT
>DTUH01000254.1:0-863 GCA_012964265.1 Candidatus Lambdaproteobacteria bacterium | reverse complement strand
TACACAGATTTGAACGGATTTATGTTAGCCGCTAAGAACGCGAAGAAACACGAAGAACATTAGCGTCCTTCGCACTTTTAGCGGCTAAAATAAAAGAACAAATCCGTTTTATTCGTGTTGATCTGTGGCAAAAATTACGACCCGTTAAAATCAATTAAATCGTACAAATTCAAATTCAAAAGGATGGCGGTTGATTTTGCCTTTTGGTGGAGCAATCCAACCGGCGATTTTGCCCGGTTCGGTGACCGGCTGCATCAAGGACTGGATGTAATCCTGATCTTCTTTTACTGGAAGCCATTCTCCATGACGCCGATCCCACTCGGCTTGTGTAATGATATTTCCTTCCGGATCAGTTTGAATTTCAGAAAATTGCCCGATTCCCCGATGAAACGCACGATGCGGCAGTTTCAAACGAAAATCGAGTCCGGAGTCCGCAATGATTTTATTCCAGCGGCGTACACCTAAATCGCAATCTTCGATATAGTCATCACGCAAGCGTTCATTAACGGAGTTGAGTGCAGGTGCATCCGTGTTGACAATATGGTCACCTCGCAACTCCAAAACTGAATAACTGGAATCATGAAGCAAATGGTCATCATCAATTTTGCTTTCACCGAAACGACCTTTAATTCCTGTATTGTAATAAGTGGCGGCATTTGTAGAAAGTTCCTGTCCGAACAAATCAACAGAAACGCTGAAATGAAAATTCAAAAATTTTTGAATGGTCTGCAAATCA
This sequence comes from Candidatus Lambdaproteobacteria bacterium, assembly GCA_012964265.1. Lineage (GTDB taxonomy): Bacteria > SAR324 > SAR324 > SAR324 > NAC60-12 > Arctic96AD-7. The sequence continues at coordinate 127 of DTUH01000254.1, read as the reverse complement.
ATTCCACCGTGCTGACGCACATCAACTTCTGCTCCGGAACTTCCGGTTTTATGCTCATTCATTAAATTACAGCTGTATTGTAATAAGTGGCGGCATTTGTAGAAAGTTCCTGTCCGAACAAATCAAC
>DTUH01000253.1 GCA_012964265.1 Candidatus Lambdaproteobacteria bacterium | reverse complement strand
GGTGAGGTTCCTGTTGCAGACGTGGTAGATTTAGCGGCAAAAATGTCAGAAATGGGCTGCTATGAAATTTCGCTTGGCGACACAATTGGTATTGGCACACCTCTGCAGGCCAATAAAATGGTTAAAGCAGTTTCCGGAAAAGTTCCTGTTTCAAATCTTGCTCTGCATTTTCATGATACCCGCGGGCAGGCGCTGGCAAACATTTACGCCTGTCTTGAACTTGGAGTGTCAGTCATCGATGCCTCAGTTGCAGGTTTGGGCGGATGTCCTTATGCCCAGGGAGCAAGCGGGAATGTGGCCACTGAAGATGTTGTTTACATGCTTCATGGAATGGGTATTGAAACCGGTGTTGACTTAGAAAAACTGATCGAAACAGGGCACTTCATTAGTGACATTTTCGGCCGACTTCCTCAAAGTAGTGTCTCCCTTGCGTAAATATTTTGCAAGATTTCTCGCTTCACATGAAATGACGCGGTTTTAGGATTATTTTTATGGCGGCATCAAAGAAAGCAAAAAAAACAATGAATCCAAATTTTGGAAAAAGCGGACAACCCATACTACGTATAGAAGATGAGCGTTTGTTGAGGGGACAAGGCAGATTTGTGGATAACCTGAATTTTTCAGAACAGGTATATTTGCACGTTGTACGTTCCTATCTGGGTCATGCGAAAATTAAAAATATTTTGACAGATACCGCCACTCGGATGTCCGGAGTGCTGGCAGTGTTTACCGGAGATGATTTAGCTCGTGATGGAATCCTTCCCATACCGATAACCTTGCCATTCAAACGGGCTGATGGAGGACCAGCTCTTTCTGCGCCCTATCACGCTTTGGCTCAGGATAAGGTTCGTTTTGTAGGGCAACCGGTGGCTATCGTGGTGGCGGAATCCAAGGCAGAAGCGTTGGAAGCAGGTGAGTGCCTGGAAATAGAATACGAAGAGATTCCCGCAGTTACGAATTTACAGCAAGCAGCAGTTCCGAATGCTCCACGACTCTGTGATGAGCTTCCGGATAATATAGGAGCGGTACAAACTGAAGGTGATGCGGAAGAAGTGGAGAGGGTTTTTGCTCAGGCAGAATATGTTACCAGAATGGAATTAGTCAACAACCGCGTGGTAGGAAGTCCTCTGGAACCAAGAGGTTTGCTTTGTGAGGTAAACGAAAAAACAGGGAAACTGATTCTGCATTCAATGCATCAAAGTCCAACACGACTTCATGCAGTTTTGAGTACAGTTTTTCAGCTTGAGCCAGAACAACTACAAATTATTGTCCGGGATATTGGAGGAGGTTTTGGAACTAAAGTAGCCGTTCATCCTGAAGATATTTTGATTGTTTATGCAGCAAATAAATTAAAGCGAGCTGTCAAATGGACGGCAACACGTACTGAGGAATTTCAAGCTTCTGTGCATGGACGCGACCACTGGAATAATGCCGAACTGGCTTTTGATTCAGCAGGTAAAATTTTGGCACTTAGAGTTCATACGCTGGCCAATTCCGGTGCCTATCTCACAAATCCGGCTTTGCTGATACCTCTCGGTTTGATGTACAGGGTGATTAACTCAGTTTATCATATTCCGCTAATGTATCTGGATACTAAGTGTGTCCTCACAAACACAGCACCAATTGGTGCTTACAGAGGTGCCGGTCGTCCAGAAGGTATTTACCCGATGGAACGTTTGATGGACATGGCTGCCCGTGAAATGGGTATTGAT
>DTUH01000252.1 GCA_012964265.1 Candidatus Lambdaproteobacteria bacterium | reverse complement strand
ATAAAGCTCTTTGTAGGAGTTGGTCATGAAACCACCGGAGCGACCACATACTCGGAACAGGATGTCCGGAATCTTTTAAACTGGATTGATAGTGATCCCGCAAATCATCATGCGGTGATTGACGCGACTTCCACATTGGGTGCGATGCCGTGGGCGGAGGATTTGGTTCAGCAAGTGGTCAGCAAATGTTGTCTGTTCATGCCTTTCCAAAAAGCCATAGGCGGAACGGCCGGATATTTTATTGTGTCATTCACTCCGCAAGCCTTGGAATTGGTCGAAACAAACGTCAACAATCCATCATGGGCCATTCCGCGTCAACTCAAACTTGCTCTTCCTGAAGATGGAAAGTATCCTGTTTCCGGCAAAAAAAGTTTAGCTGCCGGACCGTTTTACGACCCTGCGCAAGACAAAATGATTGGTGGAATCATCAACACTTTCAGTACCATCGCTTTCGCGGAAACAACGTTTGGCCTGCTGCGTTCAGAAAAACAGGTTGGGTCAGTGCGTGAGCTTAACAAACGTTCGGTTGCAAATCGCGCTGCGGTTGAACAATGGGTCTCAAAACATACGCTTTTTGAAATGGGTGTTCAAGATACAACCCGTCGGGGAGCAGCGGTGACTCTGTTAAAAGTCAATGATACTGATGTCAGCGACTCCGATCAACATGTGAAAATCATCGCCAAAACCAAACAGCTTTTGGGCTTTGAAGGATTGACCCATCCGAACGGAGACTATGAACGTGGTTTGGATGTGGCGCGGTACGTCAATACCTTTCCGGGAACGCCCGGAGATTTCCGTTTGTGGATCGGAGGATCACGTCCGGTTTCGGACATCACCGCTGTCTTTGAAAATCTTGAATATGCGTACCACCGGGCAAAAATTGTGGTTCTGGAAGAAGAACTCGCAAAGGCGGGAGTGTCGTTTGAAGCTTCAGCCGACGCCGGTTCCAAAGTGAGAAAGGACGATCCGAATCGAGCCTACAAAGTACTCATTGCCGATTTGGTCGGTTTGAAATTTAACTCAAACGGAAATCCTGATTTCAGTGAAGTGAAGGAATACATTGAAGAAAAAGGCAGTGTATTTCATAAAGGTCCTGTTGCAGATCACGCCGATTTGGAAACCGGAAAAATTCATTTTTTCTACCAGCCTGATTTGAGCCGTGCCGAAGAAATTTTGCCCCAAACCGATCAAGGTCAATATGACGCGTTGATTGCAGCGGCAACGTTTTTTCCAAAAGAATCAGTGTTTAATTCCGGAGGAGTCCGTATCGGAGCAGGAACCGGAAACATGAGCAGCACCTCATGGGGCGGCGGCAATGGAGCCGGCGGGGTTGCGCCGTTGATGAACACACCAAGTTTTAACAGCAGAGCCACAGCGCACATGATGTTCAAAGCCTTGTTGAAAACATCACCGGATTTAGATGTAGCCACCCTGCATCAACGAGTGATTGCTAAAAATTTTGATACGGGAAAGCAACTCAAAGATTTTCCCACAGAAAAAATAGAAGGCAAGCGCATCGGCATTATCGGCATTGGAAACATCGGCCGCGAAGTAGCAAAAATCGCTCAAGCCTTCAGTATGGAAGTTGTTGTTCACGCACGACCCCGGCTTCAAAAATGGATTGAGTCCGAAGGTTTTATTTACGCTCCTTCCATTGAAGACGCGGCCAAGGGTGCGGATTTTATCAGCTTCCACACCGGATTGGGTGCCCCGAA
>DTUH01000251.1 GCA_012964265.1 Candidatus Lambdaproteobacteria bacterium | reverse complement strand
ACTCGAATTTTACCGCATAATTTCAATGAAGTTATTGATGCTCAAATTTCTTTTTTGAAAAATAAACCCTTCAAGCTCTTACCGGATTTTCTCAACGGCGGTTTGCTGGATGCAGGACAATATGAAGATGGAAACGGTAAGGTACGGGTTCGTGCCCGCATCGAAATTACGGATGAAAAAATCTTAACCGTAAGACAGTTGCCGTTTGGAGTGACAACGGAATCATTGATTCAGTCCGTTCAGGATGCAGTCAACAAGGGTAAATTTAAATTATCCTCAATTGACGACTTTACCGCCGAAAAAGTTGAAATTGAATTGAAAGCAACAAGAGGCATGGATCCGGAAAAATTGCTGAAATTGCTTTATGCCTTCACGCAATGTGAAGTTTCCATTTCAGTAAATATGCTACTCATTCAGTCGAATCAGCCGGTTCAGCTTACTGTAAGTGAAGTCCTGCGCCACAATACTTTGGGGTTGAAAGATTTGCTCAAGCAGGAACTGCTTCTGTCGCTGGAACAAGCCAGGAAAAAATGGCATCTCCGCAGGATGGAAATGTATTTTATTGGCGAAAAAATTTACCAGAAACTGGAAGCATGTGACTCTTACGAAGAGGCTCTTGAAGTTGTTAAAAATGCTGTGCTTCACATTGAGTCTGTCCTGCCTTTTCCAGTTATGCAGGATGATATTGAAAAATTGTTGACCCTGCAGATAAAAAGAATTTCACGTTATGATCTGAAAGAAAGCCAGAAAGAACTGGACAAACTGAAAGTTACCATCAGTTCACTGAATAAATCGTTGAAGGATATTACCCGTTACACGATTGCATATCTGGATAAAATCAAGGAAAAATATGGACTGAATTATCCACGTCGTACCAAAATCAAAAGATTTGATGAAATTCGCGTTCAGGATGTGGCGGAAAAACAAAAAGTAGGCTGGGATCGTAAAGAAGGATTTCTGGGACTTAATGTTAAATCCGCTAATGCTTCGTTTTTTTGCTCTGCCTATGACAAAATGGTGGTAATACGCAAGGACGGCTCCTATCAGGTAATCCGTGTTCCGGAAAAGCAATTCATTGGAAAAAATGCCATCAGTGTGGAAAAATTGAATTCAGAGACAGTGCATAACGTAGTTTACTGGGAAGGCGCAACACGTGTATGCTACGCTAAACGTTTCCGGGTGGAAAAGTTTATCCTCGACCGTGAATACAATCTGTTTCCTGCAAAAAAAGGAGCAAAAATTTTGCATTTGAGTCAGGGTGAAGGAATTAGACTTGAAATATCCTTTGTGCCGACACCCAGAATTCGAAAATCAAGTGATATTTATATTTTCGATGATTTGTCAATTAAAGGCATTCAGGCCAGGGGCAACAAAGTGTCCAGCAAGTCTGTGCAGAGTGTGAAAGTCGCAACCAACATTGCCCATCCGGAGCAGGAATCATTATTATTGCCCGAAAAATCTGAAAATTAAAGAATTGCATATTTTCAGTAAAAGACGTAGTATTAGGGGCAAAGATTCAGTTTGAACAAAAAAATATAAGAAAATCGTTATGTCAGCAAAATGTCAAGTGTGCGGAAAAATTCCCGGAAACGGAAATCGGGTCAGTCACGCCAACAACAAAACAAAACGACGCTGGATGCCTAATTTGCAAACCGTGCGAATCCGCCAGGCAGGCGGAAACCGTAAAAAAACACGTGTTTGTACCCAGTGTATCCGTTCCGGAAAAACAATCGCTGCTTAAGCTACAAAATCTACATTCAGCCGGTTTTCACACATTGAGCCGACGGTTTGCTTGCCTCTTAATCTTGCTGGTTTCATGTCTTTAAAGGATTGTTCCCAAATCTTCACTTTGGGGCCGCAGGGCACCTTCAGCGATGAAGCAACCCAAAAAATCCGCACCGGCGGAGTCAGTATTACCTACACCGGTACTTTTGTTGAGGCACTTTTCAAAGTGACTGAAGATCCGGAATCTGTGGCGGTAGTTCCGGTTGAAAATTCTGTTGCGGGTACGGTGGCGCAAGTTCAGGATTCGCTGGTCAGCAATGATTTGTTGATTCTGGGGGAAATCAATTTGCTGATCGAGTATGCTTTGTTGGCAAATGCGGAACTGGAAAAGGTTGAGTTTTGTTTTGCACACCCTCAGGCACTCGAACAAAGCAGCGGATATATTTCCGGAAACCTGGCAAAGGCGCAAAGTAAATTAACCAGAAGTAACGTTGATTCCGGAATTCAGTTTCTGGAAGCAGTTGATTCCGGAAGCGTTTCTGCCGCTGCAATTGTTCCGGTTTCATTTGCGGAAGATTACCCTCAATGGAAATACGCCTCTGGAATCCAGGATTATCAGAATAATACCACCCGCTTCCTGGTTGTCCGCTCGCGTAAGACAAATGAGAAGCTTGATTATTCCTGCAAAAAAACGTCACTCTTTGTTGAATTTCAGGATGACCGCTCCGGTTTGCTGTATCAACTCTTAAGCGTGTTCAACCTTTTTCAGATTAACCTTTGCCGGTTGGAGTCAAGGCCTGCTAAAGACACTCCCTGGGCGTATGTTTTTTACGTAGATTTTTACAATTCTACGGACACAGAAGCCTGTCTTGACGTACTCAGTTTTTCAAATTTTCGCTACAAAGTACTTGGAAGTTACGACTCATTAGGTTGAATGGCATAACAGATGCGTTACTGAATCAGGTAAAAACTTCATTAAATTCAGTAAACAGTCCTTGTTTTGGTCAGAAAATTCATGTTTGAATTAAGAGAACATTTCCAAAAATTTGGAAGATTAGCCGCTATTTTTACTACGTGGTTGCTACTTAGCGGAATTAGCAGGGGTCCAAATAAAGCAAATTTTGGACTTAAGGATCTGCAGACGACAAATATGCTGCAGACCATGCCACCCCTTTCAGAAATTCCTTTAAGTTTTTATTTATTAGCTTCATTTTTTGTCTGCTCAGTAGTTGGAGGTATTTTTCTGGTACGTTATCTCCACAATAAGAAAATACGGGAAGGGCTGGAACAGATTGCGGAAGATCAGGCTCAGCTAGCTGTGGACTCGGAGTTTGAAGCTAGACAAGTAGATGATGAGGAACGGGATTATTTAATTGAATTGTGCAATACACGTGATCCGGAGAAACTTTTGCCGGCCATCATGTCAACAGAAAAATTTGAACAAACAGTTGAGGACTTTAAAAATTCTCCGAGATTTTCAAAATCGGATTTGCCGAAAATTTTTATGCTGCGTAAAAGTTTGCAGTTTACTTTCAAGAATGCGGAAGTTGGCTTTCCCTGTACACAAATGCTTGAAGCCGGTACGCATCTGGAGTTCCAGATTCACCACAGGGGGAAAAATATAGTCTTCATGAGTTCCATCCTCGATTCGGATGAGACTCAGCTGCTGATAAAACCGCCGACTGTAAAACGGCGTCCAGCCAATATCAAGCAGTTTAAGGTGTTATACTGCAAGATTCGCCGCGGCAATGATGCGGATTATGAGTTCAAGTTTAATATCATTGGACAGCTGGTGACTGATATCAACGCAGTTATTCTGAAGCACACCAATGAAATTCGGAAAATGCAAATACGGGCCTCCGAACGATTAACAATGGATCTGGAGATGGATTTTCAGCTGGTGACAGCAAAGCAGTTTGAACTGGAGCAGCAGTTTGAACTGGGAAAGCTTCAGCACCACAAACTGTCTGGAATAATAAAAGATATGAGTGCAGGGGGAATTAAAGTTCAGCTGAACGAACTGCCCCCGCAGGGCATAAACAAAGGAGATGTTTTTCTTTTTCATTTACCTTATGCCAGTTTACGCCAGAATCTGGCGGCTACAGTACTCGAAGTTATTCAAAGCGGCGGACAGGTTGATCTCCACTTTATGTTCCGTGACATTGATATGCTTACACATATGAAACTTAATCAATATCTGCATCGTAGAAAACTCAGTATGGAAGCCGCCTGAGTCTGGAAATGGATTTTGGTTCAGATGTCAGCGCCTGGGAATGGGGCAGTAAAGATGTGGTCAACCAGATTAAGCACAAATATGGACCAAAGGAGCTGAAAGTCAGTTCTGGATCCTCGACACGCCGCGTTATTGATTTTGGAGATGCTGAAAATTCAACTGGAATAAGTCCAACCGGACAGTCAGGATATTTTTTTGATCAGCATTACCAGGATCAAACTCCTCTCTACCTTGCCGGAAAATCGCGCAGACAAATTATCAACAGCGATGAGATTCCGGTTAATCAACAATCACGGTTGATTTTTCAGCCCTGAAACTGTATTTATTACAGATTGGGAATCAAGTAGATTCGCAGCTTCATTCACAAAATTTCTATAGAAAAAGTTTTGACATAAAGATAGTTGGATACGTTTGCCAAAGACAATTTACCACCAATTGAACAGTGGCCGGATTTCAGGAATTTAGTAGATCTGGACTATCCTGAAAAAATTAACTGTACAATTTTTTTTCTTGATGATGCAGTAGCAGAGGGCTTTGGCGAGCAGACTGTGATTGTAACGCCGGATCAGGAAAACAGCTATGCACGCCTGCAGAAAGATGCCAATCAGATTGCACATGTGCTGCTGGATGACTGCGGACTGTTGCCGGGAAACCGTGTTTTGCTGCGTGCACCGAACACCTATATGATGGCTGCCTGCTGGTTTGGCGTGATAAAGGCGGGAGGAATTGCCGTTTCGACTATGCCCTTGTTCCGGGAAAAAGAACTTGCTGTAATGATTGAAAAAGCTCAAATCAAAATTGCACTTTGTGATGTGCGTCTTGCAGATGAACTGCAGAGTGCAAAGTCGGATTCGATGCTGGAACAGGTTCTTCTTTTTGGCGAGTCAGAGCTCGAACAAATGATGTCCTCAAAACCGGAATCTTTTGAAAACTATCCCAGCAAAGCAGATGACACCTGTCTGATTGCCTTCACTTCCGGAACGACAGGACAGCCGAAAGGCACAATGCATTTTCAGCGGGATATGCTCACCATCTGCCGTGCCTACTCAGAGCCGGTACTGGCTCCAACTCCGGAAGACCGCTTTATCGGCAGTCCTCCGCTGGCGTTCACATTTGGTTTGGGAGGACAACTGCTTTTTCCGATGTACGCCCGTGCTTCGACAATTTTACTGGAACAGGCAACTCCGGATTTGCTCCTTCCTGCAATCAAAAAACATCAGGCAAGTATTGTTTTCACTTCACCAACTGCCTATCGCTTTTTGCTTGCAAAACTGCAAGACGGTGATTTGTCTTCAGTCAGAACCTGTGTTTCTGCAGGTGAAACTTTACCCAAACCGACATGGGATTCCTGGAAAGAAAAAAGGGTCTTGAAATTCTGGACGGAATCGGCTCAACCGAGTTGCTTCATATTTTCATGTCTTCACGTTCAGATGATATTCGTCCGGGATCAACCGGAAAACCGCTGGAAGGTTATCAAGCGAAGGTGGTTGATGATTCCGGAAATGAAGTCCCGCCGGGAACAACCGGAAAACTTGCCGTAAGAGGACCGACGGGCTGTCGTTATCTTGCGGCAGCCTCGTCAAGGCTTTCGTTGTGCTGCAGCAAAGTTCTGCCGGAAATGCAACACTCGTAAAGGAATTGCAGAATTTCGTCAAAAATTCAATTGCGCCCTACAAATATCCGCGCGCTCTTGAATTTGTTGACTCACTCCCGAAAACTGAAACAGGAAAAATACAACGCTTCAAATTGAGACAAGGCTAGGCTGCGGCCACTTACAAACCTTCCACCACAATCATATTTGAGGAGGCCGTTTCGTGCCTCAACGCGCGGGCCTCTCGGTACTCAGGTGAATTGATAAACTCTTTCGCTTTTTCTGTGCTTTCAAACTCGAGAATTACGATGCGGTTCGGTTCCCAGTTGCCTTCGAGTTTTTCAGATTTTCCCCCGCGAACCACGTATTTTCCCCCATATGCTGCTATTGCCGGCGGTGCGAGTTTTTTGTAATCCTCATAACGTTCCGGATCAGTGACAGTAATATCGACTATGACATAAGCGCTCATTCTATTCTCCTTTGGTTAGGGCTTGCTGAAAAATAATATTTTTCAATTTTATCAACAAATAATATTTCAATTCAGGATGTCATCTGCAAAGGATTCACCTGAAACCTCACAAAAACTCCTCACTACGGTTGCTTGACTTCCTTTTCCTGCGGTTTGTCTTCACAGGATAACAGTCTCCATTTTCGATTCTCCTCTAATGTCATTCCGGGCGAAGTGAAGCGCAGACCCAGAATCCAGGAGTTCTACTGCAAATCTTTTCCACAACCTGATGCAGGATACAACTCAACGTTCTGTTTGAGAACAGGCTCTGTAGCCTCACCTCTGGGTTCCCACGTGCCTGGGAATGACAATTGGTTGATGATGTCAGCTTTATATGAACTTGTATATGCTATCTACTTGATTATCAATCCAGCTACTATGTAAAAAAATATTTTAGCACAGGGAAACCCGAGAACACAGACAAGAGTATTATTCCGGTTAAATTTTTTATTGACATCTCTATTTAATGGGAGTACGTTTCTAATTGTGCTGAATATCCAATCCAAAACCTGAAAGAAAGGAGATGCTATGATTGATTTAAAATCAGTGATAATCGGTGTTTTATTTGGAGTTGTACTTGTTTTTATTTTTGGTGCAGCTGATCAAAAAAGAAAGAAGGGACCTCCGCCGACAGGAATGTTCCAGCTATATACTATCCCAAACAATGACAGCAAAGCAGTTGTTCTAAATACTTCTAATGGAAAATATAAAATTGCAAATCTCGATTCTTCGCCAAATTTTGAATCCGGCGACAGATTCATGGGTCCTCCGCCGGAATGATCCAATTGCAGTTGCTTAGTCAGTGAATCAGTAATTTCGTAAAATACTGATATTATTGACTTCGGCATGTCATCTCGACCGATAGGAGAGATCTGATAAAGTGTTGATTTTGTATAAGGCCCCTCACGTCCGTTCGGGATGACACACTAAAACTCGTAATTGTCGAATTAGTTAAGAATAAGGACATTTTGTTAATAAGAGCCCGGTTAGAGTAACGTGCCGGGCAGTCTGTTTACAAAACCATAACCGGAGAAAATGTTTCGGCATCTAGTCCTGAAAAATTAAAGATGCGGGTTCAGTTGATTTCTTTACCAATAATCCAGCCTTAAACAAGGAGGAAATATGTATGCTAAATTAGAATTAAACACTTTTAGAATTATTCGTAATAATTTTAAAAATCTCATAATTGTAACTGCACTCTTTCTCACAGGTTGTTCCTTAACATTTCCTGAACCGGATGCCAGCAATCAAACTATCCTGATCATTCCTGTGGAAACCCGCCAAACATTGGATCTTTTTGTCTTCACTCTGGATGTCTCAATTGAGGATTCAAAGAGCAAAGAAGTCATACATCATACAATTGAACCAAATCCAAAAATGCTTTTTTCATATAACACCCAGCTCAAGCCGGGAAAATACAAAATCACTGAAATGAACAGGAAGGCAAAGCCCGGGTTTAAACTTGGCGGTAAGCCTCGTCCTGAAAGAATAAGTGAAATTGGTGAATTTGAACTTGAAAAAGGTAAAATTACAATCATTGATAAAATGTTTTTGTTTCAGCAGCCGAAGCCTGGTAAAAAAAGGGAGAGGAAAGATATGCGGAATATGACTGATGCGCAGCGGATGCAGGAACGGAAAAAACAGAAAGCTGAAAGGAAAGCCGAGCAAAAGGCAATGAAGGAACAGAGAGTTCGGTTTGCGCAGGTTGTTGACCTGGAAGAAAGTTTTAAAACTAAATTGCTCGAAGAATTAAAAGAAGTGGACAATATCGATTTGTGGAAGCTGGAGTAAAAAATTCCTACTGCATTTTGTGAGGAAATGCTATGGCGGATTATAATTTCGCTTTAATTTTTTTGGCAGATGTTTTGGGAGACTCTTCTTGAGCATCCGGATATGTTCCGGACCGGTTCCGCAACAACCACCGATAATTTGCACACCATAGTTGTTGATCCAGCCCTCAATTTCTGCGGCATATTCATTTGGCGTACAGATTTCCTTAAAATTCCAGTCCG
>DTUH01000250.1 GCA_012964265.1 Candidatus Lambdaproteobacteria bacterium | reverse complement strand
TTCTTCCTGGTTTTTACGGACATCTTCATCACAGATGTTTTCCGGACAGTTATCCAATGTTGGTTCTGTAAGCAATAAGCGCTGTAGCGCGCTAACGGTATGGTACTGAAGTTCCGGTGCAAGGTCATCATAATCATTCAGTAAAAATTCCAACGCGTCTTCACGCAGCGCGGACTTAAGTCCAAAGCGCATTATTAATCCATCATGCGTTTCCTGAAATCCTAGCTTACCTGTAACAAGATCGATTGTACTGTCAATTACAGTGTGTTTTAAATGTAAAGGCCATTCCGGAGACTCGAGAACAGTTTCAAGACGGGAAATGCTTCTGTCACGTATATCACCGTCATCACTCGCAAAAGCAAAAAAAGTCAGCGCACGCAAAGCCATTTCACGCTTGCCGGGCTCACCAATGTGTTTTGAAATATAACGCATCTCTCTTAGTGCGTTGAACTGCTCCTGAAGTGAACTCTCATATTGACTCTTGAGTTTCTCCATTGAGGAGTCAAGAGTTTCATAACTGAAACTCTCCTCGAAAGTCAAAGAGGTCAATCTCCCCTGTGTGGCACAGCCACTTAACCACATGAATGATACTGCTAATATCACTAAGGTAGTATTTCTCATGAGATGTCTTGATTTTCGAAGATTGTAATTAAAAAATAAGTGACACTTGTAAACTTGTTCGTTTGTCTTCCAACTCACCGGCATATCCACCTATTTCCTGGGAGTATTTTGCAAAATCAATTTTGAATCCAAATAAGTTCATGGACCATCCTACACTGTTGTATGGACCATTACGCCCCGCACGCAGTGAGATAAAATGATGACCGTTAAATAATTTATTCCAGCCAATTTCGGCACCAAGTTTTATATTGCGTATAGTTATGATGTTGCCTTTTGAAACCAAATTCTGTGAATCAGTTAAATCGCGGTAATCTGCTGCCATAATGATATCAAATCCGCTTAACTCTGTTTCCGTGCTTACGCCAATGTTCATTGTCATCGGCACTTTTCCTGCGCCTTTAAAATCAAGACCGCCTATGTTTTGCAGACTGACCGCAACTTTAGGTTCCATGTTGTGCACGCTGTCAAAATGATAGGTTACTCCTGCATCAGGAGCAAATGCTGCTTTGTTGGCGAATTTTTTTCGAAGTTTGGTGCTTTTCTTATTTTCTGTAATCTCGATGATGGCTTCATCAAAAACATGCATCTTTGTATCGATACCTGCTCTTTGCACAAGTTTGCCGCCCAAACCAACATCAAGCTGGTAATCCAAAAAGCTCCACGCCATCCCTCCGGCAAGACCGGTTTGCATGTATGCTTTTGTTTCCAGATATGGAAAAACAGGATTTCTGACTTGGATGTCCAGCAGGGCGCCTGAAAATAATGACCAGCCGAATCGGGAATTGACATGACTCAGTAAACCAAGATTTCCTTCAAAATAGATTTTTTTTCCTGCCAATTTTCCAAGCGAAGCATTGCTGCTGCTGGATTTGCCAAGATCCAAAGTATTTTGGTTGATGGTAAAATTAAAACCTGCTATTTCATAGATATTGTAGTTGACTGAACGTAAACCTGCAGGATTATAAAAGAACAACATTTCGTCGTTGGCCGCCGCGGTAAACGCGTTGCCCATTCCACGCGCACGCAGACTTTCACGTACGAAGGCCGGCTCACTTGCATGTAGCAGTGGGGCGAACGAAATCCACAAGGCCGTTAAAATGACTATGCGTT
>DTUH01000249.1 GCA_012964265.1 Candidatus Lambdaproteobacteria bacterium | reverse complement strand
CTAAAGGCAGACTGAAAATGTCTGATAATGAAAAAAGCAGGAGTATGCCTAAATTAAGCAGAATCCAGTTTGGCAGTAGATCACCGACAAGCCAGCCCAGGGCAAAGGAAGCGAGAATTGCGTGAAAAGAAGAGTTTGAACGTTTTGCGAGGGGCAGGAAAACATTGAGTGTCAGAAACACTGAAGCCAATGTCCAAAATAAGAAGAGAAACGTGACCATGCGGCTTTATAAAAGCGATGCAGAGTCCTTTTTTTAACGGCCGAATTTAAGATGTATTTTGAAAAATAATCCCCTGCATTTAACTAATTTGCGGCAGTTAAAACAACATTAAGAAATCAGCGTTTAGAAAATTGATACTTTTTGCGGGCACCTGGCTGTCCGTATTTTTTACGTTCAACTTTGCGCGAATCACGGGTAAGCATTCCAGCTTTTTTGAGGACATCACGGGAATCTTCCAGTGCGAGTAACAAAGCACGTGAAATACCGTGTCGAATGGCGCCGGCTTGACCTGACAATCCACCGCCGTGGACATTGATAAATATATCAAATTTTTCGAGAGATTCGGTCAGTTCCAAAGGTTGACGAAGGACCATTTTGAGGGTTTCTCTGCCGAAGTAATCTTCAACAGGTCGTTTGTTAACTACAATATCTCCTTTTCCCGGACGAAGGAAAACGCGGGCTACGGAGTCTTTTCGACGGCCGGTGCCATAGTACTGGACAGTGGTTTCTTTTGCCATAGATCAAATATTCAGGGGCTGAGGTTGCTGAGATTCGTGTGGATGCTCCGAACCTGAGTAAACTTTTAAACGTAGCAGGGAACGTCTGTTGAGTGTGTTTTTTGGCATCATGCCTTTGACAGCGCCTTCTACTATGCGTTCAGGATATTTTTCCTGTAATTCATAATACTTGGCACTCTTTATTCCACCTGGATAACCTGTATGGTGATAATACATTTTGTCTTCTTCTTTCTTCCCACTGACATGCACTTTTTCTGCGTTAACAACTATGACAAAGTCACCTGTATCAACATGCGGTGAAAAAAGAGCCTTATGCTTTCCTCTAAGCACATGAGCGATTTGTGTTGCCATCCGGCCTAATGTCTGACCTTCTGCGTCCACTACCCACCATGCCCGCGGATGTGTTCCATTATAGAAATCTTCTTTTCTGGCAAATTTGGTATTCATTGTTACTTGTATCTCTTTTTGTATAAAATCTGACTAACTCGTTTTTGGACAGTTTAAAAATATACTGTTGCTAAACCAATTAAGTTTGCGGTAAACTCAGTTTTTTTGCAAGACCTTTATCCAATATTTTGAAAATTTTCATAAAAAACTAAATGTCCTCATTTTTCTAACTTAATTCTTAACCGCAAGTTTAAGAATTTCAATGGTAACTGTAAACCTCTACCGAGTAATAACTTAAAGCGGATCAGCAGCAACTACCCTGTTTCTTCCACCGGACTTCCCTTTGTATAAACAGTCGTCAGCCTTTTTCAGAAGAAGTTCCTTCGTATCCGCGTCTTCCGGAAAAGCTGCGACGCCAAAAGTACAGGTGAGGTTTCCCAATGGTTGTTGTTCCTGGTATGGTATTTTTTCTGCGGCAATTGCCAGACGCAGCTTATTTCCAATTAGAACTGCATTATCTTTTTCACAGTTTGGTAAAATAACAACAAATTCCTCTCCGCCAAATCGTGCGGCCAGGTCGCCTCTACGGATACTGTTTTTGAAAATTGAAGCTACTGAAGCCAGTACGACGTCTCCCAACTGATGGCCGTGTGCATCATTGTAATGTTTGAAGTGATCCACATCAGCGATTATAAACGAAAAAGGTTGTTTCTCTTCCGGAAAGAGAGTAACCATCGCGTCCAAAAATTCATCCATCTTGCGGCGATTGGCAAGGCCGGTAAGTTTGTCAGTATCTGCTGCAATTTCAACCTGTTCCAACTCTTTCCTGCGATAATGATCTTTCCGGAATTTAGTAAGCAGATGCTGAAGGTCGAAATCTGAAAAAGGTTTTTGCAAAAAATCTGCGACACTCAGTTCAGCAAGAAGTTGACGGTTCTCTTCTTTTTTGCAGAATTGACTGATTATTAGCATCGGTGCCAAATGTGCACTGCAGATTTCAATCAAGTTTCGGATTGAGTCAGTTTGCTTAGAACCTTCTGCTATTTTTTCCGGATCTATAATTAAAAAATCAAAATGATTTTCAAATGGGTTTTCAAGAAATTCCTGATAAGATTCAAGTTCAATGAGACTGGCCTTCTTCCAGACATTTTCGAGCACGGATTTAATTTTGACTCGGCACTCTTTGTCAGGATCAAGAACTCCAATCAGAGGACTCAGGTCTTGATGTGAACGGCCATTTTTTTTCAACAGTGACTGTGCTGTTACATGCCTGAGTTTTTCCGCGAGAATATGAGAAAAAATATAATATGCAACCGAGACTTTGGTGTCACCTTCCGCAACTTTGAAAAGGTGCTTAGGAAAGATAATAACTTGAGAATCTTCTTCCGCAATAACGTCAGCATAGGGTTTGGGATTAGAGGAAACAACTGACATTTCACCCACGACATCTCCGGGATGATTCAGACGCATTATGAAATGATCCTGCGATGTTACAGCAAGAGAACCTTCCAGCAGAACAATTAATTCCGGTGGTTTGGTATGGTTTTCACGGATAAGGTATTCTTCTGCATTCAAAGTGACAAATTCACCATGACGCAACATTCCCTTAAGCGGAACAAGGCTGATTTTTCGAAAATAACGTCCGGACTTGATTATTTCAGCATATCGATCCAAATCAGGACTTTCCCCGGGTGAGGATAGTGATTTTCGTTGCATTGGATTCTTTCTTGTTTTTCTTCTAACATGTTATAGGCTCCCTCAAGTCAACATGTAAGAAAAATGAAAAATTCTCAATAGACTATGCCATGAATCTGAAGCAATCACAACACTTAGGATCATAAAGAATGCTGCCTATTATCGGAATTGTCCTTGTTCCAGGAATCCTTTGGGGCTGGGTTTTTTATCATGCACAACGTTACAAAAAAGTTTACCTGCCTTTGCTGCTCATCTTGTTTATCGGCGGAATGGGATCTGGACTGCTGGCGCTGGTCTTAAATCATGCAGTTGAAAAATACACCCTTTTCTGGCCGGAAGCGAATTGGCCTCAGTTTGTTGTACTCGGAAAGATGATTCCATTACTCAGTTCCGGATTTTGGTTTCTTGTTGGACTAAATGAAGAGTTTGCGAAATTACTGGTCTTGTTGGCAGTAGTTTATCCAAGCCGTCATTTAGAGGAACCTTTTGATGGAATTCTTTATGCGGCGGTTGTTTCAGTTGGATTTGCAACTCTGGAAAACTTTTATTATCTGGATCAGTTTGGAATCTCAATTGTTGCTGCAAGAACAGTTATCACCATTCCTGCCCATGCTTTTATGAGTGTGCCGATGGGATATTTTGTAGCAAAATCACGTCTGGAACTTGAGGCATGCGATGAAACAAGATTCAGATTTTATTTGCCGATGATTACGGTTTTTCAAGGCTGGATCATTTCCGCGTTTCTACATGGTTTATATGACTTTTTTCTGTCTTTGAAGATGGAGAGAGAAGCGTATTTACAAATTTTCGTGATGGGAGGAATCAGTTTCTGGCTGGGAAGGAATGCTCTCCGTGTGAGCAGGAAAAAGATTGAAGGTTGAAAATTGTTATGCAAAAACTACATGAGTTCCATTTTCAGATTGCCGATAATCTGCAGAACATGAGGACGAACTAAAGTTTGATCGTAGAACTGCTCAAAATTTGTCAACAGGTAATTAAGAGCTTTCTGATGTACTTCCGGCTCTTTGTTAAGAGCAACCACACTCCCAAGTAGCTTTATTAAATCCCGTGTTTGTTTCGTTGAAGAAGATTTTTCAAGCCCTGTTTTTATCAGTTCCACACTTTCTAAAAGCAGTTTTGTGTCTCCCAAATCATTTGAAATATTTACCATCTCCTGAATTAGAATGAAACGATCTTTGTCCGTTGACTGCTGAAACTGTTCGTTGAGCATGTTGTAATTTGCCAGATTCAGGTAGCGTTGAGCTTCTGCGTAATCAGGTGAGTGCAGAGGCACCTTGGACAGATCAACGAAGGCAAGCTGATACTTTTTTTGTTCAAAAGCCGCCACTCCTTTTTTAAAAGGTACCTTCTGAATCATCCAGACTGCCTGTGGATAAAATGGAGAACTTGGAGTAATTTCACGAAAGAATGACTTTGCCACTTCATATTTACCCTCGCTTAAGGCTTTTTTGCCGGCCTCATAAGAACCATTAGTCGGTTCAGAAGACCCTCCAAACCAGCTGCAACCAGCTACACCTGCAGAAATCAGTATTACTACAATAAATTTTTTTGTTATGTTGTTTATTTTCATAATAATTGACTGGTTCATTTTTCCCCGGTGGACTCTTTTTGCCTTCGTTTTGCGAGCAAGTTTACGGTTCCACTTATCACCAGTATTATTCCAGTGAGAACCGGCAAAAAGACGCTCCATGAAAAAGCTTCTTTGAACACTACCAGGAAAACGATACTTACCAGAAGCAGTGTGGGAATTTCATTAAAAAGCCGAAACTGTTTTCCGCTCCAGCCGCACTCTTCATTCAGGAGCTTTTTGCGCAGGTGCCCGCACCATAAATGATAAAGCACCAACAAGACAACCAATCCTATTTTAGCGCGAATCCATGGAGGCATTCCCCACTCCGGCAACAAGGCGGTTCCGAACAAAATTGTGATGCACAGGCCGGGCCAAGTAATTCCGTAATAAAGCCGCTTTTCCATCAGGGCAAACTGTATTTTCAATGACCCTCTCTCCGGTTCCGGACGTTCATCCGCTTCCCTGTGATAAACGAACAGGCGCCCTAAATAAAACAGTCCGGCAAACCAGACAACCACTCCTATGAGATGCAGGGCCTTGAAAAAGAATAAAGACATGTGAATAGTTTGAGGTCTTTGTTTGTGGTTTGGAGTTTCTGCATTTCAAGCAGGATTCTCTACTTTTAAACCAAGTTTATTCAGTTGGTTACGGATTTCTGTTTCTTCCAGCAAACTTAAAAACTGCGCGACTTCCTGACGTTCAAGACGCTTCTGAGGAATGATAAAATCATATTCTTCATCCTGAATGGGAAAAAATTCGAGGCTGTAAACTTCAGCAACTGAACGGATGGCAATCCCCCAATCAGCACGTTTTTGTGAAATTGCCGCAGCCACCGAATTGTGCGATTTAGCTTCCTGGAAAAAACCTGAAGGGCGTTTATCTACCAAAAAACGATCGAGTAAAACACGTGTGCCGCTTCCACGGTTTCGATTTATCATACGCACTTCAGGATCATTTATAATTTGCCGAATTGTATTTTCAAAATCTGATTTCAAGTCTGCAAAATGATAATCGTCTTTGCGGAACAGCAAACCCTGGCTGCGGCGGTAACCCTTATGCAGATGAAGTTCAGGAGTAAGCAGATGGCGGTTGTATTCACCTGAATCTTCATCCAGCAAATGTGTTCCCGCCAAATCGCACTCACCCCGTTTGGCGGCCAAAACACCACCCATGCTTCCAACTGCCAGGAACTTACATGAAACACCGCGCTTTTGCATTTCTCCGATTAAATAATCCAGCCCGACACATTGACTTCCGATGATCATCAAATCAGGAGGACGTGTGGATTCTCCAAGTAAATGGATGGTCGTTTCTTCACCTGCTTCCACCATTTCAGTGTTGCGCGGAATTTCCATGAAACCGTCCGCCCGCGCAAATCCGGTTATTGATCCGGAACCCTTACCAGTCGAATATGCACTGAAACCATCAGCATTTCGAACCAAATGGACAAGGTGAAATTCGGTGCGGCCTTTGTCAGAATTCAAACGCAGTGGAACATTTGCTTTTACGCGAGCAGTGCGTTCCGGAAGCCGTCCGGCCATGGCACGCAGGACCGGAGCAATGAATTTGCTGAAGGTGAAAGTGGTGGATGTGGGAAATCCTGGCAGGATGACCGCGGGTGTTCCTTCGAGTACGGCCAGACAAAGTGGTTTTCCCGGTTTGAGTGCCACTCCGTGAACCAACACTCCCGGACTGCCAAATTTTTCAAAGACACGGTAATTCAGGTCTCCTTCGCCTTTTGACGTGCCCCCGGAGAGCAAAACAAAATCGAATTTAAGTGCTTGACGCAGCACCGTTTCCAGTTGATTTTCGTTATCCGGAACAATGCTGAAGCGTGTGGGTTCACATCCCAGTTCTTCCACAGCATGCGCAAGGACGGTTGAGTTAGAGTCATAAACTTTACCCAGTTCCATCTCCTCTCCGGGTGCAATCAGTTCATCTCCGGTGGAAATCACAGCTACTTTGGGATATCTCCAAACCGAAACTTTTGCTTCTCCCAATGCGGCCAAAGTTCCGGTTTCACGATAACCCAGACAGTCGCCAATACGTAACACCACCTCCCCAACTCCAATATCGGAACCCGCTAGTGATACTCCGGAGTTTGGAACAATCGGTTTCAAAACTTTAATCCTGTTCACTCCGGAATCAGTGGTTTCAACCGGTAAAGTATTTTCAATCATCACTATTCCGTCGGCGCCGCGGGGAAGCACTCCCCCGGTCGCAATTGTGGTCGCTGTTCCCCGAGCAACCTCTTCTTGCGGCACCACTCCGGAGGACAGAACTTCCGGATTCAATGTCAGCAAAACCGGAGCTGTTTCCTGTGCACCAAAAGTATCTTCTGCACGCAGTGCAAAGCCGTCGAAATTACTTCTGTCAAAATAAGGGACGTTGTGCCGCGCCAAGACGTCAACTGCTAAAATTCGGCCACGAGCATTTTCCAGCAGCACCAATTCTTCTCCCAAAGGTTTAGGTTTAACGGCTTCCCAAAAACGCTTTTCGGCTTCTTCTGCGGTTGCTAAATTTAAAAATTGCTGCTGTTTCATTATGGAAGTAAATATGTACTAAATTGATAATTCCGGTTGGTATTAACTTTGATATTGCTGGAGGTAAATGAAGCGGTTTTAGCTGAAACAAAGTATGTACCAAGTTTCGGCAAACAGAAATTGATTTCTCAGTTATTTTAGAGAAAATGATACAACAGCTGCACTTAGTTTGTCAATCTAGTGTTTAGTAATCTGTTGCTAAAATAAGTTTCAAAATACTTCAACTGGAAACAAAAAAATGACTCACTCTGCGCATGGAACGAAAAGGAAAAACTGTTTAAGAAACGAGGTAGCCCCTGGACACTGCTCTGGGGAATGTAACACGGTAGCCTCGGAAAGAAGGCAAGGGCTAGCGTTAAACATGAGGGAGTTGAGAGCTGGGCTACCGTTAAACTTCAATGCCATCATTCAACATACCCGGTATCGCCATAAAAATTACTGAAAAATCAGCTGGCAGCAGAATGAGCATCCAGGAGGATTTCAGCAAGTTCCACAAAGCCGGCGGCG
Organism: Candidatus Lambdaproteobacteria bacterium; assembly: GCA_012964265.1. GTDB lineage: Bacteria > SAR324 > SAR324 > SAR324 > NAC60-12 > Arctic96AD-7. The sequence continues at coordinate 715 of DTUH01000249.1, read as the reverse complement.
GCGCGTTTGGTAGTCAACCAGTGTGGTTGCTGTTCCAATTCATCGGTGTAATCCAAAACGTTGGCAACGCCAACCGAATTTTCAAAAAAGCCAAACATGGGCGCGTCATTTGGGGAGTCTCCACAAAAGACGATTTGATCCTGTGCCTGATCAATGTCTGTATTAAATACTTCCTCAAGTAAAATTCTGCTCATGTTAAGTTTGTCATAATTTCCAAACCAGCCGTTGACGTGAATCGAACTGACTTTTGCAACCGCGCCGGCCTGTTCAAAGAGCTTTACAATTTTTTGCACCGCAGATTTTGAAAGTTGCGGAACATCCTCACAAAAATCAATCGCCAGGTCTGCTTCACGGTATGCTTGATCAGACGCAACGGCGCTGCCTTTAACTGTTGATAAAATTCTCTTGCGGAGTTTACCAAGTTTTTCCCGGTCTGTTGTTCTTTCATTTTCAGTTTTCCAGAAGCGTCGTTTCATTTTTCGTCTGCCGGAATCATAAACAAAGTAAAAGGCACCGTTTTCACCAACGACGCCATCAACCGGCCACATACGGGCAATATGGTCACACCAGCCCGCAGGGCGTCCGGTAATGGGAATGACTTTTATTCCGAACTGCTGAAGTCTTTCCAGTGCCAGATAACTTGCGGCAGGAAGCCGGCCTTTTTCGGTGAGTGTATCGTCAATATCGGTCAGGACAAACCGAATTTTGCGTAGAG
>DTUH01000248.1 GCA_012964265.1 Candidatus Lambdaproteobacteria bacterium | reverse complement strand
TCAACATAGTCAGGAATGCAATCCTTTTGGATTTACAGCAGGGCACTGTTCGGATACCTCATAATTGGCCTCCTTTTACCATGGCTCTGGATTCAGGGAATGCAGCTGAAAAGGGTGGTGCTGAGACTGCCGATACCCGGCGACGCCCCCTTAGGAAGTTGTCAAGGAAAAGGCAAGGTGCTCGAGATCCTGGGTCTTGGAGAATCTCCAATGGCAGGTGTCGGAATCTCAAAACATTCTGCAACTTTGACAGGGCTGACTGCGGCGCGACTGAACCAGTTGCTGGATCGTCAGGTGAACTGGACGGTTTTGGCTAAAAATGGTCTGACACTGAAAAACTTGAATCAATTAATCGAGGAACAGCCCTCCGTGGACGCAGATGCGATCCTGGTCTCCATCGGGGGAAACGACGTTTTCCAATTGACACCACCATGGATTTGGGAAAGTGATTTAGTCAGATGTGTAAAGCTTTTGGTTCGGGATGGAAAAAAACCGCTGATCCTTTTTTCCCCGGTTCCACCGGTGGGACGTTTCCCGGCGATTCCCAACCCCCTTCGCCTTGCGTTGGGTTACTGGGAACTTCTGCTGCAGACGAGTCTCACTCGAGTGATTAATTCTTCGGACGATGCCCACCTGCTGGGGGATCGTTTCCCTGACGGCAAGGAGTACTTTCTTGAAGATGGCGTTCATCCTTCAGAACTGGCCTACACCCCCTGGTCAGAAAAACTGGCCTGCAAAACTGTCGAACTGATGCAGGATAATAAAACCGAATCATAGAACTTAGATGTACCCTTCAATGTTCTTCGTTACTCATATTAAATCATTAGACACTTGAGTTGTCTCACTGAAAGCATGAACTATAGAATCCTGACTTACACCATGGGTTTGAGTTGGTGTTGCAAAAGGTACGACTAATCTGGCGTCAAATCTCAGCATGGAAATTAGTCTATTTTGCTTTTATTACTTAAGAATTCTTTAATAAACTCTCTGAAGTTCATTTCCTGTACAAATCATCAATAATTAAATATTTAAGAATTAATTTGAAAAAAGCTGACAGAAGTGTTAAACGATATGATTCAAATAGTTCCTCGATCTGAACAGTCCAAAGTACAGCATGATCATCTACCCGATCCTCAACTTTGTTTTACCACTGATGTTAACGAGTCTGGTACTTGTCGAAAAACCGTCCAGTTGCTCTGAATGTCAGCAAAAGACAGAACAGAGAATTGCAGAAAATGCGGAAATTGAGAGGAGTCCGGAAATTGATGCTGAAGTTTTCAGTGAAGAATCTTCTGCTGTAACAGATGGAGAGGAAGCAAAGAGCAAGATGCACAAAGACACAGATTGACAATTATCTGTCCCTGTGAGGAAGGATATTCTACAAAAGCAGTCATTTTCAAGGCAACTTCAAATCCTCAGATCAACTACTACAGATGCCCAGAACGTTCACCGGATGAATATCAGGTACCAGGTTCTTGATTGTGATCCTTTAAGATACCCTGCTCTTTCGTATACAATCGTAGTCCAATTGAGAGGATTGGCAGAACAACTGCGACCACAATCCAAAAAACGAAATAGAGGGCTATTAACAAAGAACCGTTCAGAATAGCTTTTGATTTAGCTAGCTGTGCATTCATTTTTACCTGTCTTTTCACTAAATAAAAAATCTGTGACATGGAAAAACAAAAGCAAGTACCTGGCCAAAATGCTGTTTGAACCTCAGTTGCGTTTCTCATGCTTATCA
>DTUH01000247.1:7030-8222 GCA_012964265.1 Candidatus Lambdaproteobacteria bacterium | reverse complement strand
TCATACATAATATCTTCATATTTTAGTCGGCTTTTATGCGGAGATTATTATCTGCAGCCTGTGGACGGCATTTATGGAGATGTTTCATGTGGTTTCAATGCCGACATGCATTTTACAGCTTTGATGTTTCTTGTTTTGATTACTGGAATTGTACTCCTTATCATAGCAATTGTGCAGGGGAATGTGCATTAAAAAAATTCTCAAAAACTTATGAATAAACTGGAACTAAAACAGGCTCTTGAAACAATTTTATTTGTTGCAACCCATCCGCTTTCACCAAAACAGCTGGCAGAATTGATCGGTGATTGTGAGGCAAAAGAGATTCGGGAGCTTGTCGCCGAACTTAATCTTGCCTACGAAAAAACAGACCGGATTTTCCGGATCGATTCCATTGCGGATGGTTTGCAGATGCACACACTTCCGGAACATAAAAAATGGGCACAATCCCTTGAAACGGTCAAAACCATCAAGCTCTCTCCTGCAGTCATGGAAACATTAGCCATAATTGCCTACAAACAGCCCCTCACCAGGGCAGGCATTGAATTCATTCGAGGCGTCGATTCATCGCACACTATCCGCCGCTTAATGCAGCAAAAGCTGGTTCGTATCGTGGGTCGTGAACTGCTTCCGGGACGCCCCGGAATTTATGGAACCACCAAAAATTTCCTTGAAATATTCGGGCTCACCAATCTCAAATTTTTGCCTACTTTAAGCGAACTGAACATGGACAAGCTGCCTGGTGAAAATCAACTTGAACTGCCGTTGGAAATGGATTCAGAATAGGTTTTCAGAATTCCCTCTCGTCTTCACTTCACAACCTTACACCATACACATAAAACTAAAATAAATGATTATGACAAAAAATGTAAAAATAGCCTTGATTCCAGGTGATGGTATCGGTAAGGAAGTTATGCCGGAAGGTGTACGCGTACTCGAGGCTGCGGCTTCGAAGCACGGTCTAAAACTAGAGTGGACAGAATTTGACTGGTCTTGCGAAACCTATCTCGAGACCGGCCAAATGATGCCTGAAGATGGTATCGATCAGTTGCGGCCTTTCGATGCAGTGTACCTGGGTGCTGTCGGTTTTCCATCTGTCCCCGACCACGTTTCATTATGGGGCTTGTTGATTCCAATACGCCGTGAATTTGATCAGTACGTTAACTTAAGACCTGTGCGTTTGTTTGAAGGCGTT
>DTUH01000247.1:0-6944 GCA_012964265.1 Candidatus Lambdaproteobacteria bacterium | reverse complement strand
TCAATATGAAGGTACCGAACATGAGATCGTCACTCAGCAAAGTATTTTTACCCGTCGCGGCACCGATAGAATTCTTAGGTACGCCTTTGATTTGGCACAATCACGTAAGGCTAAGCACTTATCATCGGCAACGAAATCGAACGGCATTATCCATTCTATGCCGTTCTGGGATAAACGTGTAAAAGAGATGGCTAAAAGTTATCCGGACGTAACCGTCGATCAGTACCATATCGATATATTCACTGCTAACTTTGTGCGCATGCCGGAGCATTATGACGTAGTTGTTGCCAGTAATTTGTTTGGCGATATACTGTCCGATTTAGGTCCGGCGTGTACCGGAACCATCGCGATTGCTCCCTCGGCGAATATTAATCCGACACATGAATTCCCCTCAATGTTCGAACCGGTTCATGGTTCTGCTCCTGATATTTACGGACAGAATATTTCGAATCCGATCGGAGCAATTTGGGCAGGCGCAATGATGTTGCAGCATCTTGGTTATAACAATGCGCATGACATGATTATGAACGCTATTGAAACTGTTCTTCGCAGTGGAATGGAACTGACACCTGATATGGGCGGGAAAGGTAATACCGAAGATCTTGGGAAAGCAATCGCGGCTGAGATTTGAAACTTTAGCGGGCCCCAAGTCAAGGACCATAGTAGCCCCAAAAATGAGACAATATGTTAAGGCATATCTTGCAAGAATAGTGGATTTTACTTGGAAAATTTTTGGGCGGAGGAGTATAGGACTAGGATGGAGATTATACAAATTTCGTTGTCACATATTTCAAACAACTAACGAAAAGCTATCTCGAGCAAACATGTCTTGAAATTTTATCCTTCGCTACTACTTGAATATCATTAAGATTTCTCCCTAAGGTCGAAATGACAGTGTGGATTTAAGACTTTTTTCAAAACCCTCAAAATTGACAGGCGCGCAAAAAGTAAAAATTACACACTTGTTTGTAATATATGGAATAAATTCAGCAAATTGATTGATATTTTTTGGATTTCATGAAATAAAAGTAGTTTGAAAAAAATTCTACACCTAATAGAAAGCAAAAATTTCATGAAGGTTTCCAAACACCTTTTGCTCAAACTGGCTCTCCTTTTTTTCCTTTTTCCGTCCTTTTCAGCAGCTCAAGAAGAAAAGCCCAAACTTACCGGTTCCGTCGTTAAGGGTATTGTGGAGCAGTTTGTCTCCATGCACTATTCCCAAAAACCGCTGGACGATGAGGTGTCCACAAAGATTTTTGAACTTTTCCTGAACAGGCTGGATCCGGCCCACTATTATTTTCTGCAAGATGATGTGGCAGAATTCCGTAAATTCGAAACACGTGTAGATGATATGTTACGGCGCGGAAACGCGAATTTGGCTTTAGATATTTTTGAACGCTTCAAAAAACGTTTGTCTGAACGACTGGCGATGATGGAAGAATTTGTGGGCGAGGATTTTGATTTCAGCCGTGACGCAAACTGGATTCTGGAACGCGCTGATCAGCCTTATCCGGAAACAACAGCGGAAGCCCGAGTAATATGGCGCACCAAAATAAAATTTGATTTATTGACCCTCAAGCTTGGTGATACCAGTCTCAAGGAGGGAAAAGAACGTTTGATGAAACGTGTGCGCGGATTGTGGAAAGATTTTTCGCAGTACGAAAATGATGATGTTGTTTCCATGTATCTCAATTCAATGGCGGCGGCCTATGATCCTCACTCTTCCTATCTGGCAGCACAGGATTTGAAAAATTTCGATATCTCCATCAAACTTTCGCTGGAAGGCATCGGTGCGGTTTTGCGTTGGGAGGACGGCTACACGGTTGTAAATTCGATTGTTCCCGGCGGCGCGGCGGCGCGGAATGGAAAACTGAAACCGGATGATCGTATCATCGCGGTTGCTCAAGGTGATAAGGCTTTTGAAAGCGTGATCGATATGCGGCTCAATAACGTGGTGCAACTGATTCGCGGAAAGCGTGGAACCAAAGTCGGCTTGCAGGTTTTGCGCAAAACGAAGAAGGGTTTTGACACCCTGAAAATCGTCATTATGCGTGACAAAATAGTACTCAAAGACGGTGAGGCGCAATCCAGCATTTTTGAGCAGCCAGCGGCAGTTGAAAGCAAAAGCAAACAAGAAATGCTCCGTATCGGTGTAATCAAACTGCGGTCATTTTATGTTGATTTCAATGACCGAAGAAAAAATCCGGGCAATTACAAAAGCTCCTCCAGAGACGTTAAAGTGCTTCTGAAAAAATTTGTGGATGAAAATGTTGATGGAGTGATACTGGATTTACGCAACAACGGCGGCGGCGGACTCGATGAGGCCATCAACATGGCAGGACTCTTTATCGGACACAATCCTGTAGTGATAGTCAGGCAGTCCGGAGGGCGGAGAGTCACGGTTCACCGCAGCCGCGAACGGGCGGTTTATACCGGACCCCTTGTGATTATGCTGAACCGTTACAGTGCCTCCGCGTCTGAAATCCTTGCGGGCGCCATGCACGATTATCAGCGCGCTTTTTTGGTGGGTGACACCACAACTTTCGGCAAGGGAACCGTACAGAATATCTTTCAGCTTCCGGAAGGATATGGTGCCTTAAAAGTTACGATCGCTCAGTTTTACCGGGTTTCCGGATGGTCCACTCAAAACCGTGGAGTTGAAACCAGCTTCGTTTTACCCTCACTGAATAATGCGCGTGAAATAGGCGAATCAACTTTGGACAACGCCCTGCCCTGGCGCTCAATTGATCCGGTTTCTTATCGTGTGAGCGGAAATTTGAAAAAAGTTCTGCCTCAACTGAAAAAACTTTCTGCGGAGCGAATCGCAAATTCTGATTTTTTCCAGAAAATAGATGAAGATGTGCAGGAATATCTGACCAAAATAAAACCGCTGAAATATACATCCATTCTCAAAATGCAGGAAGATGATACGCGCCGTAAAACCCAGCGTGATCAGGAACTTGCGTTTGCGACAAAGAAAGAGACTGAAGAAAAATCTGCAACCGAAGAAAGTCCGGAAAGCAAAAAAGAAATTCAACGTGATGATTACATGAATGAAAGTATGGCAATATTAGCCGATTACATCAACCTTCAGCAAAAGACAGAATAAAGATGAGCGCAGCATCTTCCAAAGAGGAAACAGTGGATATTAACTCAAAAGAAGTTTTGATTTCCAGCGACGAAATTAAGAAACGGGTGGAAGAGTTGGGCCGCCAGATTTCTGCCGATTATCAGGGACGGGAACTGCATCTGGTGGGGGTGCTCAACGGCGCGTTCATTTTTTTGGCGGACCTCGCGCGTCAACTATCTATTCCATGCCAAATCTGTTTTTTGCAGGCTTCGAGTTACAAAGATAAAAAAGTGAGTTCCGGAGAAGTGACCCTGATGCACAATCTGGATTTAAGCAGAAAGGAAGTACTCGTGGTTGAAGATATTGTTGATACCGGTTTGACGCTGAAATATATCCTCGAAGATCTACAACAGCAAAATCCGGAATCGCTCGAAATATGCGCGTTGTTGAGCAAAAACATTCCGGACAAGGCTCCGGTTCCAGTGAAATATGTGGGCTTTGAAATTGAGGATCGTTTTGTGGTTGGTTACGGACTTGATTTTGCGGAAAAATATCGTGAAGTTCCGCATATTGCCTGTCTGGACTAAGTGAAAGCAGATTAGGCGCGTATTCGTCTGCAAAACTGAAACGGTAACTGGAAGATCCGGAAACGCCGTGCGGATGTAGATTATGCTTTACGCTTCAGGTTCTGCCGTAATCATCTTCCATGCGCTCAATGTCGTCTTCCCCAAAGTAATCTCCGGTTTGAATCTCTATGAAGCTCAAATCGGCTGTGCCCGGATTTTCAATACGGTGGACTGAACCGCGTGGAATTTCCACCGACTCTCCACCTTTTTTGTTGAGTCGTTGCCCGTCTAATGTTACGATTCCTTCTCCGGACACCACGAACCAGTGTTCTGCTCTTTTTTGATGTTTTTGTAAACTGAGGCGCTGACCGGGGTACACCACGATTCGTTTAACTTTGTGGTCCGGTTCATCTGCAAGTACGGTGTAATAACCCCACGGACGATGGTCTGTTTCGGCGTTTTTTTTCATAAAGTTTAGTTGCTTTCGTTGATACTTTTTTCTGCAGCAACCATTTTAAGAAACTGGTATAAATACACAAGACCAGAGCGTTTTCATGAAAATATCCGCGTGAAATGTATTTTAATAAAAAAACAAACAAGATGAACTCAAAAAGTTTCATGAATGCGAAACTTAAAAAAAGTCTGCTTACGATTGTGCTGCTCTGTTTTGCAACTCAAGCGTGGGCAGTTAAAGCTAAAATCCGCTTTCTCTTTCCAGTCAGTGTCAAAAGCGTGACCGATGGATTTGAGGATTCAACAATCAGGACATCTGAATTTGTGCTGTCCTTCTTGATGCCGATTTCCCAACACACCCGGTTGGGTATGGGTTATTCATATTTCAACGCACGCATCGAAGATTCTTCCTCCGTCTCCGAAGGGTATTCGGGAGTCTTTCGCGCGCATTTACTGGAACTTGGTGCAGGATACTCAGGTTTTGAACTGACAAGAACCATCTCCCTCGTTTTTGATGCAGCAGTCCGGATTCCTGTAAGCGGAGAAGGTAGGGTGCAGGGAAACCAGTCAAGCCAGGATGCAACTGCTATCAGCGGAATGGGTTATTTTTTTAGTTCCGGAGTTGCCTACGGCAATTTGGAAGTTTCGTTATTTTATCAACGTCGAGACTTAAGCTTTGACGGCCTGACAGTTACGCGAAATGGTGAGAGCAAGGATGTTGCTTTGCATTCTACAGAATACGGAATCGGCTTCGGTTATACTTTTTAACTAATTGTAATGTTTAATGTTCTTGTTAATATCGAATACGAATTGTTATTCGACAATCTCAAAACTGAAGCTCCGGATTCTTTTTCGTTGGCACTGGTTGATTTTAAACATCCGGATGAAAAACTGAATGCACTGCTCTGCAAAACAGACGCGATTTTAGGACAGGTAAGTCTCAGTGATTCGCAATTCGAATCTGCCGGCAAGCTTAAAATAATACAAACTTTGAGCGCCGGTTATGACAAAATTGATCTGGAAAAAGCCCGGCGTCACAAGGTGAGAGTCGCGAACAACAACGGCGCAAACGCGATTGCTGTGGCAGAACATGTTTTGATGCTGATTTTCGTGCTCTACCGCCGACTCTTGTTTCATCACCGGTCTGTAACTTCCGGTCCCTGGAAAAATTTAAAACATACCAACAGGGAGCTTTCCGGAAAAACCCTTGGAATTTATGGTTTGGGGCACGTAGGAAAAGCCTTGGCCCAGCGGGCTTCAGCTCTGGGTGTCAAGGTTCAGTATTTTGATGTTCTGCGTCAGCCTCAAGTAGAAAAAAAATGGAGGCTCAAATATGTTTTTCCGGAGGATTTGCTGAAAAGTTCGGATATCATCAGCTACCACGTCCCAAAAACGAAGTTTACCCGCAAAATTATTAACCATAATTCACTCAAACAGATGCGTCCGGATGCCTTGCTGATCAATACCTCACGCGGGGATGTTCAAGACGAAACCGCGATTTATGAGGCTTTGAGTTCCGGACAAATTTCTGGAGCCGGAATTGATGTTTTTGAGGTGGAACCGCTTCCGGAAAACTCGCCTCTGCGTAAATTAAAAAACGTAGTGCTTACTCCTCACAGTTCTCCGGACATGGAATCCTACATCCGGACTATCCGGAATGCTCTGGATAATTTAATTCGAGTTTCAAAATTTGAGGAGCCGCAATCCCTTGCGGTTGACTATGAAAAAGAAACCCGTAAATTTTTGACGCGCTTTCCGGAAGTGAAATTCTCTTCCTCCTGACTGTTCCGAAACAAGCAAAAACAAAGTTGGACTCTGTTTTGCAATTATTTAAGAAACAGCAAATTTTGATTTAGTAATTCACAGGACAGGAAGTGATGGAGCAGCTTGCAATAAATCCGTATTTTGAACTTGGTGTAGAACCTGGAGTTTCGCCCCAGCGGTTGAAACAGGCCTATCGCAAGTCGGTTATGCGTTATCATCCGGATACGGCTGCGGGAAAAGGTAATGCGGAAAAATTTCGGCAGGTGACAGAAGCATATCAGTTGCTGCAGAAAATGAATGCTTATGAAATGTCCTGCTCCAGCAAATCAACTCTAAGCAGGGCCTCTAATTTAAGACAGAAATTTTCATCTGTTTTTCAGAAAAAAAAGCCTCCGGAAACACTAACAGCAAAAGCATGGTGGGAAAAAATAGAGGTTCCTCATCCAACTAATGAAAAAATAAAAGTTAACCGCCAAACTTCTAATCTTTCAATTTCAGAGCTCATCAACTGTGTTGAGCTTTCGGAAAATCAGTATGTGCGTCAGGTGGCAATGGAAGCAATTGCCGCAAAGAAAGATGAAGGCGGAGTTAATTATTTGCTGCATCTGCTGCAAAACTCTGAACCTTCAGGCCGCTCCCAGATAATTCAGGCACTTGGCCAAAGCGGATTTCAGCGCGTAAATCAGTATTTGTATCCTTTTGTGATGGATTCCTCAATCGAAATTTCCACCGCCGCAATCAAGGCACTGGAGCGCATAAATGTCGCAAACCGCTCAGTTGTGATTGAGCTGCTCCGCAACAATTCCTCCAAATGGCAGAATTCACTTTTGCTGCCTTGGTCAAAACTGAAAAACAGGGTATTCTCTGCGTCTTCTTCGAAGCGACTCCTGGGAAGCCTGTTATTGCGTGCCGGCAAGCTCACAGAAGAGCAACTGGAAATGGCTTTGCTCATGCAGAAAAGATTTCCACTCCTGCTCGGCCAGGTTTTGCGCTATCTGGAATACGTTTCCATTCCGGAAATTCAAAATTCAATTGCTTCCCAGAAAAATTTCAGTTAGTATAATTGGTCATTCATGACATTATCAGAGATT
>DTUH01000246.1 GCA_012964265.1 Candidatus Lambdaproteobacteria bacterium | reverse complement strand
GTTAATCTGTCCCCCTGCCCTTCCCTACCGCTGTCCTCCGGCACCTTATGAACGCGCCAGTTTAGTTGCCCATTACTTGAGTCAGCATAAACCACGCTCCAAAATTCTCATTCTTGATGCCAAAGAACAGTTCCCCAAACAGGCACTTTTTTCTGCAGGTTGGAAGAGTCTGTATGGGCGGATGATAGAGTGGTTCAACGGCTCTGCCGGAGGACTGATTTTGCGCGCTGATGCAAAAAATATGACCGTTGAAACTGAGTTCGGTATAGAAAGAGGGGATGTGATTAACTTAATACCATCGCAGTGGGCAGGCCGGATTGCCAGATATTCCGGATTAGCGGACGAGTCAGGATGGTGTCCTGTGGACCAACTCACTTTTGAATCAACTCTGCACACGGGAATTCATGTAATAGGGGATGCCGCCATCGCAGGTGTTATGCCAAAATCTGGATTTTCGGCCAGCAAACAGGCAAAAGTAACAGCAGCTTCAGTCATTTCATTGCTCAACGAAAAAGAACCTACATCTTACTCTATTTCCAACACCTGCTACAGTTTTCTGGCTCCAGACTACGCTATTTCTGTATCAGCGATCTACCAACTGTCCGACAGAGAGTTAGTCAAAGTTAAGGGTTCCGGTGGTGTCAGTCCACTGAATGCAGAACTGTCGGAGCGACGCGCTGAAGCTGTTTATGCCCAGAGATGGTACGACAGTATAACTCAGGATATGTTTGGATAAACATGACTAACAACATAACCTAAACACAAATAATTATTAACCTTTGAACAATTCCTCATGTGATTTAACAGTGTCATTCAATCCTTCAGTAAATAGTAACAATTTTCAAAAAAGGGGGAAAATATGCAATATATTGCTGATCGTTTATATCATCAAAATAAATGGATTTTAATGATATTTCTAAAATCTATTGTCCAACTGGATACAGCCAATCTGCAATTTAAATTGAAGAAAATATGTACTGTCAAAAAAATAACTTTCATTAAAAGAACTTTTTGTTTCTGCTTTTTATATTTAATTTTGATAAGTTCATCGGGATATTCTTTGGAATTAACTCTTGAAGAATATTCTGAAAAACCTTATGGCAACATAATTTTTCTTCGGCATGCTTTGGCACCAGGTTTTGATGCTAATGGGGAACCTGATAAATTCAAAATTGATGATTGCTCAACCCAACGTAACCTGAGTTCAATTGGGAGGAAGCAGGCAGCAATGATAGGTGAAAAATTTTTTGAAAAAGGAATTAGCTTTAAAAAAATTTATTCAAGCCAATGGTGCCGTTGTCTGGAAACTGCACAACTTCTCAAACTTGGTGAGATTATCCCAGAACCCTCATTAAATTCAGGTTTCAAAGGAATATATAAAAAAGAAATCTCTCTTTCAAAACTAAAAAACATTTTAATAAAGTTAAAAAATGAGAAAAAGATTTTTTTGATGGTTACTCATTATGGTACAATTTCGGCCATGACCGGAATTAATGTTGATAGTGGTGGGGCTGTTGCTTACAACACAAAAACTGAAGAATCTAAGAAGATTTTGTTTGAATAATATGATCTATTAATTCATTAAGATTTATATTTTTCTCTTATAAACAAGGTTTAATATCATTCCCATACCATGATGAGACGCTTGAAACATAATTATAGTCAACTTTTATTAACTATATTTGAAAAATATTTACAAAATTATCGGTAAAAACACTTAAAGACTGACTGTAAATAACAGCCTCTCACCGAGAATTTTTCCTTTGATCTCAAGCTCACCTGTCAATACGCTTTAAATACATTACGGCATTAAATGCTGCCGCTTAGAAAAAATCAAGCACACCTCAACAAAGAAAGGGGAGAACTTCTCAGAGTACGCTGCGTTGCCAGCCATGCAACCCCAACGCTTAATGCTGTAACTCCGATAATGCTGGCTAAACTTGTTTGCCAGGTCCATTTCCAGAGGTTTTCAAAAAACCACCAGGCAATTCCATAAGACATTATTAAACTGACCGCAACTCCGAATAATCCGGCAAATATTCCCAGTACCGTAAATTCAATTTGAATCATCCTTTGGATGTCGGAAAATCTGGCGCCCAGGACTTTAAGCAGATTCAGTTCCCAAAGCCGTCCTTCAACTTCATGACGAGCAATTGAAAAGACAACCACCAATCCGGCCAAAATGGAAAGATAGGCCATTAACCTGAGCGCCAAAACCATTTGATCTGAAATTTTTAACACACGCCCCACCATGCGTGTCACATCGATTACGGAAACATTGGGGAAATCCTTGACAATCCGGTTTTGTACACTCAGCCTGCGTGAAGAGTCCAAGCCGCCGATTGAACCTAAAAATGTTCCGGGAGCTTCTTCTAAAACTCCGGGTTGAAAAAGAATGAGAAAATTTGGTTGAAAACTATTCCACTGCACTCGCCGGAAGTTGGTGACGATTGCTTCGACCGTAACTTCCTGCACATTAAAAGTCAGCAAATCACCTAATTTAAAACTCATTCTTTCTGAATAACGAACTTCCAAAGAAATTTCCGCGGGTTTTCCGGAATCCCAATCGTAACTCGATGCCAACCGACGACCGGAAACAATCTGCTCGGAATCGGAAAGTTCGGTACGATAAGAAAGATTGAGGTTGTGTCTGCGGAAATGTTGCCGACTCTCCTGTTCACGAGTCATGGCAACTTCTTCAATATTAGCTTCAAAGCTTTTACCGTTCACTTTTTCCAAACGCGCGCGCACCATTGGCGAGAGATAATTCAGGTGTACTTTTTCCTCAGACAATGTTTTCCGGAGCGGTCCCATTTGTTCCGGCTGAATGTCAAATAAAAACAGGCTGGGAATTCGGAAATCATCCGGACGTGAAACTTCTTCCTGCAATCCCTGATAAATTTGCGGAATTAAATTGATCAATAATGTCCCCAGAGCCAGTGCCAGAAAACAGGAAATTGCTCCGCTACGGTTTCGCTGCAAATTCCGGAATGCCAGACGCTTCATTGTGCTTCCGGAAGTCTGACTTAATTTTCCGGCCAAAGCCAAAATGCCCCAGGCTAAAGCGCCTAACAACAGAATAGAACTCAGCAGCATGCCCACGAAAGCGCTGCCCACAATCCAGGAGTGAGACTGCCAGACAGACAAACCCCAGGACAAAACCAGCAGCGGAAGATAACTCAAGACTTGACGCCAAAACGTATCATTCACAGCTTGATCTCCGATATTTTCATGAAAAAGCTGAAGCGGTTGTACAGTGCGGATTCGTGACAAAACCGGCAGGCAAAAAACCAAACTACCAACAGCGCCCAGAACAAGCGCAAAAAGCAGGCTGCTTAGATTTATCTGCGTTTCAAAACCATGGGGAAGGAATTGTTTCAGCAGCAAAGGTAAAAGAGGCAAAATACCCAATGACATGATAATCGCAATTAAGGCCGCACCTGTTCCCAAAAATACCAGTTGCCACAACACCATGCGATATGTTTGCTGACGGGTGGCACCCAAACTCATCAAAATCGACATTTCACGGAAACGATGAACCAGATAATTACGAAAAAGATAAGCCGCGCCGATTCCTGCCAGAAAAACTGCGATCATGGCAACAAGCCCTAAATAATCATTTAGATAGCCCAGCAAACGCCCCAAATTGTTTCCGGCTCTTTTATGAGTCAGGATTCTGATTTTTGAATCTGAGCCGTCAAAATTATTTATTTGATTTTGCAGTTTTACCACAAGTCCGGCCAGGTCAGTACCTTCCGTAAGACGGTACAAACGCTGATAACTGACTCGACTTTTTTTGGTCAACAGTCCAGTTTCCTCCATTTGTGAAAAACCGAGATAAACTCGTGGAGCAAGTCCGAAAGATGAAAATGAACTGCTTGGATCATCAATTACGGTGTCTGCAATCCTGAAACTCTGCTCTCCAATTTTGATACTTCCGCCTATTTTGAGGTTCAGCATGAACAACAGTTCCGGATAGGCCCAGGCTTCGCCGGAAAGAGCCAGACTTTGCCTCATGTTTTCCGGATCGACGACACCTTTGTTCTTCAAAACCATTTTTCCATAAAACGGAAATCCTTCCTCAATACCTGTGATCTGCACCAATCGGGATTGATCCTTAGTCGCCACCATCGTAAACAGACTTGTTTTACGGGTGGATAAGGTGTTTTCCGGAAACTTTGCTTCAAGAATATTTAAAGTTTTTTCCTCAAACGGCAGATAACTGGTCAGCGCGACATCTGCGCCTAGAATCGCTTGTGAGTTTTGTCCCAAATGATTGTCCAGCGATTCTTTGAAGGAGTCCAAAGCAATGAATCCTGCAAGTCCCAGGGCGAGATTGAAAAGAAAAAAGAGACTGAAACGGCGATTATTCAGCAACTCCCGCAAGGCCAGTTTAGACCAGAAAAAGGGCGACGGATTTTTCATTGAAAAGTTCCGGAATGAAGGGTCATTTGTCTTGAGCAGCGTTGCGCCAATTCGGTGTTGTGTGTTACCAGCAACAAGGTCATGCCTGTCGTTTGCACAAGATCAAAAAGCAGATTGGCAACCTGTACGCCGGTTGCATTGTCCAGATTTCCGGTAGGTTCGTCTGCAAGCAGGATTGCAGGACGGATGACGATTGCTCTGGCGATGGCGACTCTTTGTGATTCACCACCACTGAGTTGATGTGGAAAGTGTGTTTCACGCTCAGCCAATCCTACTTGCTGCAGGGCTTCCTGGGCACGTTCCTGGCTATCTTTGTGACCAAACATTTCCAAGGGCAGACTGACATTTTCCAATGCCGTCAGATGCGGCATCAAATAAAATTGCTGAAAAATTATTCCTATGTTCTCTGCACGGAATTGCGTCAGTTTTTTTTCACTCATTGCGGAAATTTCCTGCCCGCGTAAACGAAGTGATCCAGAAGATTGGCGGTCCAATCCGGCCAACAAAGACAAAAGGGTAGATTTACCGCTTCCGGATTGTCCAACTACCGCTACCTTCTCTCCTTCGTGGACTTCAAGATTTAAATTTTTCAGGACCTCAACTCGGCCGTGACCCGCCTGTGGGAAAGATTTATCGAGCCCCTTTATTTCAAGAATCATAATAATGTCTGCATATTTTTTGTTTGTTTGTTGAAAATTTATGTTTTAAGTTTACAAAAACCACTAACTGAAATCAAATTATGACGGGCTTTTTTTAGTATCATTTTGTATCGTCAGAATCACAACTGTCAAAATTAGACCACTTAAATTTTTACTTTTGCAGCATATTGTTTTTAACTTGGAATTGTCGTAGTTACTGTTATTTTTATAGAGAAGTATTTTCACTCCATTTTTAAGAAATATCATGGAAACATTAAACATTTTTCTTATAGGCGCGGGAACAGGGGCCTTCTTTTCGATTATCAGCATGGTGCTGATCAATGCCTCCAACTCCGAACAATATCCTCTTGGTGGATTTCTACCCGCGTTATGGATGTTCGCAGAGTTGGGTGGTTCATCCCAAATTGTGGTTGCTGGAATTTTAATGATGGGTGGTTTGATGGGTTTTTATCTGACTCTTACATTTTGGAAGGAACGTCCGGCAGCATTGAAAAATAAACTGCCACAGGAAACGCATAGTGTAAGTAACTCAAAAGCAGCAGTTGCAGACGAACACACGACCATAATAGTCAGCGGGAAATCTTTAACAGAGTTTCTGTAAAACTGCATCAGATTTTAGCTGATAATATTGTATTCCGGACCAAATGGGAACCCGGTGATATTTTCAGCACCATCTTCTGTCACAACAAGAATATCGTGTTCACGATAACCTCCGGCGCCAGGCAGAGTTTCCGGAAGCATTACCATTGGTTCAATTGAGACAACCATGTTCGGTTCCAGGACAGTTTCAATATCCTCACGTAATTCCAGTCCCGCCTCACGTCCGTAGTAATGAGAAAGTGTACCGAAGGAATGTCCATAACCAAAAGTCCGGTATTGCAGCAAATCATGTCTTATAAATATCTCATTCAGTTCCTCCGCGATATCACAACATCGTACCCCGGGTTTAATTAGTTCCAGACCACGCCGGTGCACCTCGACATTGGCCTCCCAAATTTCTAGATGACGCTCTGATGCATGATCAAAAAATAAAGTCCTCTCTAAAGCCGTGTAATAGCCTCCAATCATCGGAAAACAATTCAGGCTTAGAATGTCCCCTTTTTGAATTTTGCGGGTACTGACAGGATTGTGAGCACCATCGGTATTGATTCCGGATTGAAACCAGGTCCAGGTATCCATTATGTCACTTTCCGGATAGCGTTTTGCAATTTCCCGTACCATCGTCCGGGTGGAATGCAGAGCAACTTCATGTTCCGGAACGCCTTCCCCGATTGCCTCCACACATGCCGCTCCACCAATATCACCCACTTGAGCACCATTCCGGATCAATTCTATTTCTTCCGCGGATTTAACCATCCGCTGCCGCATTGTCATTTTTGAAATGTCAACCAGTTCGGCGTCAGGAAGAGCATCCTGAAGCTTTTTCAGGTTTTCCAGATTGATGTGATCATACTCAATTCCAACACGTCCGGAATTCGCTATTTCATGCTGGATAGCCCTGAAATAATTATCACGTTCCCAATCCGTGAAAATAATATTGTCACCAAAACCACGCCTCCATGGTTGCCCGCCGTCAATATTCGCGGTTATAGACTTGAGTTTATCCTGCGTTACCACCAAACCATAAGGACGCCCGAATGAGCAATAAACAAAGTGATTGTAATAATTGATGTTATGGATGGATGTAAAAAAAACGGCATCCACTTTTTCTGTTTCCATTTCTGACCTTAACTTGGCCAAACGGTTTTCCATTTCAGCTGCAGAAAAAATTGAGCTTTGTTTCCTGCCGTTTTGAATTGAAATAAGGTGCTCCATAACCAAACTTTTTCTGTCGGACTCTATGTATAAATATTGTTCAGCTGGTTATTCACACAGACAAAAGTTGTACATTTGGAAATGTCTTTTATTTTTTTTGCTCCAATATATGTACACGTACTCCTGACACCGCCCAGCAGATCTAGCAGTGTATCTTCCAATGCGCCCTTGTACGGGATTTTCACCAGCTTCCCCTCACTCGCTTTATAATCTTTACCCTTGTTCTCTCTGTAATATTTCTCAAGGGCAAAGCTGCTTGCCATTCCATAAAATTCAACGGTTTTTTCACCTGTACTTTTATTTTCCGTAATGGTCTCACTATTCTCATCATGTCCTGCCAACAATCCGCCCAGCATCACAAAATCAGCATTTGCTCCAAAAGCCTTACTGATGTCACCGGAACACGTACAACCGCCGTCGGACATAACCATCCCCCCAATCCCGTGCGCGGCGTCTGAACAATCGATTACAGCGCTCAGTTGAGGAATTCCGACACCGGCTACATTTCTGGTTATACATGCCGAACCGCCTCCAATTCCTACTTTAACGATATCGGCACCTGACAAAATCAACTGCTCTGTCATTTCAGGAGTACAAACATTTCCGGCAATGATAATTTTTTTCTCAAATTCAGCACGAACCTGCTTAATGAAATCTGAAAACTGTTCCGTGTAGCCGTTGGCAACATCAATGCAGATAAAATTAAAAAGTTTTACTCGTTCACCCAGCTCATACAAAATCTGCAAACCTTCCGCGATTCCAACTGTAATGGCAACATTTTTCTTGATACTATTGGGAATCTTGAGCAACTCTTCCGCAGTATGAAATTTGTGCAAACATGTCAGTGTGTTGTACTTGCTCAAAACTTTAGCCGAGCCGATTGTGCCGACTGTATCCATGTTAGAAGCGACAACAGGAATCCCTTTCCAGGTTAGTTTCGACCACTTGAACTTAAATTTTCTTTCTAAATCAACCTCTTTTCTGGAAGTATAATAGCTGCGTTTCGGTTTAATGAGAACGTCTGAAAAATCATATTTAACTTCTTTTTCTATATGCATTTTTAATCCGTAATGTATTCTTGTGTGTTTTCAAATTCCCATGGAAAATGAATCCAGAGATTTTCAGAATCCTTTGCTACTTGTCTTGCAAAAAAATGCGGCTTAAAATCACATTCATTGTTCCACCAGAGGGAAGCAAATTGAGGTTCCTGACAAAATTCTTTGATTTCCTCAAGAATTTTATGGAATGTTTCACCTCCATCACAAACGTCATCCACAATGAGTACTTTTTTGTGTGCTTGTTCAGGTTTATATTTAACCCAGGT
>DTUH01000245.1 GCA_012964265.1 Candidatus Lambdaproteobacteria bacterium | reverse complement strand
TTAGCCATGGAACGCATCCTCTATTTTGACTTAGAAACCAAGTATTCTGCCGATGAAGTGGGCGGCTGGGGTAATATTGAAGACATGGGGATGTCAATCGGAGTGATCTGGGACGCTGCCGATGATAAATTCCATGTCTATATTGAACACCAAATTCAGGAAATGGTCGATCATTTTTATCGTGCAGATCAAATTGTCGGCTTTAATCATGTTGGATTTGATTATCGAGTAGTAGCCGGGGTACGTCATGCAGACTCCCATGCACGCTCCCAACTTCACACCGAATTGGCTGGCCTGAAAAATTTTGACATGCTGCTTGAATTAAAAAAACTTCTCGGTCACCGACTCAAACTTGAATCAATCGCGCGTCCAACTCTCGGTACAGGAAAATCCGCTGACGGCCTCCAGGCGCTCAAATGGTACAAAGAGGGCAAGCTCGATAAAATAATTGAGTACTGCAAAGTTGATGTTGAAGTCACACGCGATGTACATCGTTATGCTATTGAAAATGGTAAACTGCATTATGATTCACGGAGCGGGATTAAAACCGTGAAACTCAATTGGGATGTATTTCCGGAAAAACAGGAACCACAGCAAATGTCTTTGTTTTAGTCGGTCTAGTCTTGCAGCCAAAAACGCTATTGTTGCTAAAATGAACTTTAGTTTGTCTTTGTGGGCTTTGCGACTAAAATACTTAAATCATGACTTTTTTTGAAAAACTGGAAAATCAGGTTTGTACCAAACATAGCTATCTTTGTGTTGGCCTTGATCCGGTTTGGGAAAAAATTCCACCACATTTGCCGCGTACTCAGGAAGGCCTGCTTGAATTCCTGCTGATGATTGTGGATAAAACCAAAGCACATGCTGCGGTTTTCAAACCAAATTTTGCCTATTTTGAAATTTTGGGTGCTTCCGGAATGGAGGTTTTGCAGGAATTGATCCGGAAAATTACTCCGGAAATACCTGTGATTGGTGACGCAAAACGAGGAGATGTTGGACACTCCTCGCAAATGTACGCAAAGGCAGTTTTCGAAACTTTTGGATGCGGCGCGGTAACAGTAACACCTTATCAGGGAGAAGATGCTCTTCGCCCTTTTTTTGATTATCCGGAACGTGGAGTTTTTGTATTGTGCTTAACATCTAATCCTGGTGCCGCCGATTTTCAGCTTCCGGAATTGCATTTACAAGTTGCGAAAAAAGTAAGGGCGTGGAATGTTACGGGAAATGCCGGTTTAGTGGTTGGAGCAACACGTCCGGAAAACATTGCCGCAGTCCGGAAGATTTCCGGGCAGATGCCTTTTCTGATTCCGGGAGTCGGTGCTCAAGGAGGTGATTTGGAAAAAACGCTCTTTGCCGCAGAGGACGGTTCAAAAATTCCATACCTGATTAATGCTTCACGCAGCATTCTTTATGCTTCCTCAAGCGAGGATTATGCACAACAGGCCGGGAATGCTGCTAAAAAACTGCGGGATCAAATCAATTTGTGTCGCCCAAATTTATGAGCATACTTGTCAATTCTGATAAGATACTCTGTTCCGGAACAGCAAATTCAGTTTGAAGCGCAACTTGTTTCAACATTTTCCCATCCAGCCAGTATTCGAGTGTCCCCAGTTTTTGTTCCGCTTTAATCGGCGCCCCGGTTAGCGCCGGAATCTGTGGCCAAATTTCCAGACGTTTACGCTCATTCGAACTCAGCAAAAGACTTATTGTTTCAGTCGCATGCAAAGAAACATCTTCCACTTCTCCTCCCTCTACGCTTGCAGTAAACGGCACGGAATTTCCTTTCGTGTTAAAATCATATTTCAGAAAATTATCAAATCCGTAATCGAGCAAATGCCGGGTTGTCTTGCTCCTCATACGTGAATTTTTAGCGCCCAATACTATTGAAATATAACGTTGTCCGCCACGCATTGCTGAGGAAACAAGGTTGAAACCGGCTCGTCGATGATAGCCGGTTTTCATTCCTTCCATTCCACGATAACTTTTGATCATGCGATGATTGGTGTTCAGCAATTGAAACTTTCCGTTACGGAAAGTATCCAGACGAGTTGAGGACCAACGGAGATATTGCGGATGCTTCAAGAGTTCCAGAGCAAGCAAATACAAATCATAAGCGCTGCTTACATCAAGTTTTTGGCCGCGTCCAGGAGGCAAGCCGTGAACCGAATAAAAACTGGTATTCTTCATGCCAATTTCTAAAGCACGAGTGTTCATTCTTTTGATAAATACCTTGATACTGCCAAGAACGTGCTCTGCAACTGCGACAGACGCGTCGTTCGCCGATGAAATGACGATGGCTTTCATTAACTCAGAGAAATGAAAAATTTCACCTTGTTTTAAATAAACCTGGTGTCCACCAATTTTGCTCGCCCAGCGTGAGATTTTGACACTGTCCTGTAAACTGATTTGTCCCGACTCAATTTCCTCAAGAGCGATCAGGGCGACCATCATTTTTACCAGCGATGCGGGATATATTTTTTGATGCATCCGGTCGTGATGTAAAATTCGACCGGATTCCGCATCCGCCAAAAGAGCGGCCTTGTAATGGGTTCGATAACGGTTTGCCTTTTCTGCTGAAAACGCGGGGTTTACGGTGGAAAGAGCGAAAAAAATCAGTGCTCCGGATAAGATGGAAAAACGGGATAAAATAGCTGAAATTCGCACGGCCTCTTCATTCCAATGGTGTGAGGGGTTGTAAGATTTTAAAAAAGTGATAGTACGGCTCTCATCACTTCAAGGATTGTACCGTTCATGAATTTGTCAGTGCTTCAGTTATCTGTCGCATTAAAAAATAGCTCAGCAAATGCAATTTTCCGGGTTGACATTTATTTTACTTTTTCATAAACTTAATAAACTTCGTTAGGGGTGGCGGTTTCCAATCAAGGAAACCACCTGAGAAAGTCCCTTGGAACCTGATCCAGATCATGCTGGCGCAGGAAAACGATACTTCCGTTTTGCCGTTTCTGCGCTCAAGTTTCTGACCCCTTTCTTTTCTCAACCTAACGAAGATATTGTTATTGTTTAAGTTTCACGGCTTGACCGGAGGTTCGTCATTCCATCCTTTTGAAGCGGAGATTGTTATGAAATCTAAAATCCTGTCTGTTCTTTTCCTGCTTTCTATTTTTGCAGGAATTTCCATCAACTCAGCTTGGGCCGCCGAATTAACCATTTACACTTACGATTCTTTCAACAGTGAATGGGGGCCGGGACCGGTAGTTTTTAAACGTTTTGAGGAACAATGTGCCTGTAAACTAAAAGTGGTTTCTCCGGGCGATTCCGGAACTGTGCTGAATCGTGTGATTTTGGAAAAAGCAAACCCGAAAGCCGACATTCTGCTGGGTTTGAATAACAGCGAACTCGAAAAATCTTTCAGCTATGATTTGTGGGAACCGTACCGTTCTCCGCTTTTGGAGAAAGTTCCGGCTGAATTACATGTGGATAAAAATAATCGTGTGACACCTTTTGATTATGGTTTCATTGCTTTTGTTTACGACAGTCAAAAATTGAAGAATCCGCCAAACAGTCTTCAGGATTTGCTTGATCCCAAGTACAAAAGAAAAATTGTGATAGAGAATCCAAAAACTTCTTCTCCCGGCTTGTCAATGCTGCACTGGACGATTTCAGTATATGGCGAGGACGGATATCTCGATTACTGGAAAAAACTGAAACCGAATCTACTCTCCGTGACTGATGGCTGGTCCGCGGCTTACGGAATGTTCACCAAGGGCGAGGTGCCGATTGTGTTGAGCTATGTCACCAGTCCGGCATATCATTTGGAATATGAAAAAACCGAACGCTATCAAGCCGCGGTTTTTCAGGAAGGACACTACCGTCAAATTGAATTCGCCGGAATACTCAAAGGCACAAAACGCAGCAAACGTGCTCAAGAGTTTATTGATTTCATGCTTTCCGAAAAATTCCAAAACGTGATTCCATTGACAAACTGGATGTTTCCGGTCGTGCAACATCAACCGCTTCCGGAATCTTTCCGCATTGCACCACAACCAAAAAGTGCTCCGGAATTGAATCCGGCACGGGTCAGTCAGCAAAATTCAAAATGGCTGAAAGCATGGTCACGGGCGATGTCGGAGTAAATCACGTTATCCACTAACCTATTATTGGACGCAGATATTTATGATCTGCGTCCTGCCCAACCGCTGGATCATTACCAAAATATGAAAAGAAGAAAAACCAATTTTTAACATTATGTATAAATCGTTTGAGTTTATATGAAGTATAGTATATTCTTACGTTTATATGTAAACGTTTTTTCGGAGATACGTTATGGACAAAGTTTTTTCATCAAGAGTTGATGAAAGAGTCATTCAGCAAATAGGTGTTTTAGCACATGAACTTGGGACAACGAAAAAATCTGTAATTGAGTCTGCAATCAAGTTGTATGCTGAACAAACCGAGTTGTCACTCAAAATAGATGCTTTTGCAAAGACATGCGGAGCATGGTTACGTTCTGATAGTGTGGAGGAAATCAGTAAAAAGGCGCGTTCTGCTTTTAATAAGTCTATGAAAAGACATCACACATGAGAGCCTATATCGACTCAGATATTTTGGTTTGGCATTTGCGAGGAGAAGATAAGGCAAAAAAGCTTTTGATAAATCTACGTGATGTGGAACGCTACAGCCTTTATACTGGGGTGATGCAATGTGCAGAAGTTGTTTTTTTTATGCGACCGGAGGAAGAAAAAGATACAGAATATTTTTTATCACAATTTTGGACAGAACCTTTAGATAAAACTATCGTTGATCTTGCTGGGAGGTTATTCCGTAAGTGGAATCCGAGTCACGGAGTAGATACCAATGATGCCATTTTGGCGGCTACTGCAATGCAAACAGGAGGTAGAATTTACACACTGAACGTTAAGCATTATCCCATGCCTGAATTGAATGTTCAAAGAGCGTGGAAATAGGTAATCTAGATCGACCTAATCGTTCATAATTATAGTATTTGTTACTGTGCTATTTTGGCAAAAAAAATCTACTCCACACCTTCTACGGTTCCTGCAAATATCAGCACTGCTTTTGCTTGTAGCAGGGTTTTACTGGCCGGTGCTGACTTTCCTTTCCGGAAGCAATCCTTTACATCCGGAAGAAAGTTTTCTACAGTGGAAGTTTTTCAAGGAGTTTTTCAGTGATTCATGGAATTTGCGGGTCATCGGTTTTTCATTTTTTCAGGCATTTTTAAGCGCGCTGCTTTCGATTCTTGTCGGACTTCCTGGTGCGTGGCTACTCACGCATTATGATTTTCCGGGGCAGCGCTGGTTTCGTCTCCTCACCTATCTTCCCTTCATTCTTCCTTCGATTTTAGTGGTTTTGGCGATGGTGCTGTTTTTTGGTAACAACGGCTGGATTAACCGCTGGCTGATGGCCTTACTCGGAACCGATGAAGCTCCGGTGCAATTTCTCTATTCGTTTTCGGGAATTTTGATTGCACATGTTTTTTACAATTTCCCCATTGCCATGAAAATCATTGGAGATCAATGGGAACGTGTTTCACAGAAATATCTCCAGGCTGCTCGTTCACTGGGCGCTGGAAACACGAAGCGTTTTTTCAGAATTACTTTACCCTTACTCCTGCCATCCATCGGTTCGGCCTTTGTGCTGATTTTTTTACTCTGCATGAACAGTTTTGCCATTATTCTGGTACTCGGTGGTGGCATTCGCTACACGACAATAGAAGTTTTGATTTACCAGCTTGCGCGCATTGAACTTGATTTCTCAGGCGCGGCAAGTTTGGCTTTTCTTCAGGGTGGATTGAGCCTGATCGGTATGGCAATATTGCTCAGAGGCAGGAACCGCAGAGTCGAGCAGAAATCCGCTGCCAAAAGCTGGCTGCCCGAAAAACTAAGGACTCATTCCCTTAAAGCATGGTTTGG
Source organism: Candidatus Lambdaproteobacteria bacterium (assembly GCA_012964265.1). Taxonomy (GTDB): domain Bacteria; phylum SAR324; class SAR324; order SAR324; family NAC60-12; genus Arctic96AD-7. The sequence continues at coordinate 2,338 of DTUH01000245.1, read as the reverse complement.
TTTGTGCTGGATTTTAATGGTCTTAATCTTTGCGCTGGGGCCGTTGACTGCAATAGTGATAGATTCATTTCGCAAGTTTGAAAATGGCGAATGGATTTACACCTGGTACTGGTACGACCAACTATTCACCTGGCGTGAAAATAATCATTTCCTCTCATCACTCTGGAACTCGTTGCGGATTGGACTTGGAAGCGCGCTGATTTCATCCTTGTGCGGACTTGGACTTGTGAGTTTAATTGTTTACAAAAAGGGGGCACGGCGACGTTTTTGGGAAGTGCTGACTCTTTTCCCTCTTGCGCTTTCTACAGTCGTTTTTGGCGTTGCATGGTTCCATTTTTATCAGGGTCAGTTGGCAGGAGTTGTACCGTTGATTTATGTGGTGATGGCTATGCACGCACTGTTGACAGTTCCTTACTGGATTCGGGTGGTTCTGCCGACACTGGAAAGCATTCCGCAACAGTGGCACATTGAGTCAAAAATGCTCGGTAAAAAATCGCTGGAATATGGTTTTCGGATTTTGTTGCCGTGGTTGCGCAAAACTTTTTTGATCGCCTTTTTCTTCAGTTTCTCCCTTTCACTCGGAGAACTTAATTCCACCATGATGGTTGCCGATGAAACGGTACGCACCCTTCCGCTGGAAATTTATGGGGCAATTTCCGGATATCGTTTTTCATATGCTTCTGCAGTGGCGGTGATTCTGCTTTTGCTCTCAGTCTCTACATTCTTTGTGGTGGAACGCAGTCTGGGACATTTTGAACTGTTTAAATAATTTTATTGAGGATTTCTGTGAAATGACTTTACTATTGCGCAAGGTTAAGGATATCCTGAATGAGCAAATAAAAACTCAGTTTGGTAACCAAAGAATCGTACAGGGAGGGAGTGTATGGAGATTGGGAGCATAGGGGAGGAAACGTTTACTGCAGAGAAATCTGCACTTGAAAACATTCCTGCTTCGCCGGTGGAGCAAGGATTGGAGTCCGTGATTCTTGAATATGCTATCAACACATTTCCTTTCTCCGGCGCATTTGAGAACGTTCCGGGTTATCGCCAAGATGAACTTCCGGCTTTGATTCAAGGACTGATTTCCGAAGGGGTCGTCAAGGTCGGTTTCTACTACGAAGAAATGCAGGAGAATCTGACAATTTTGTATTTTCTTCGTTTGAATGAAGAAAAACATGTGGTTCTGGGACTTGACCCAAACGAGGTCTGCGTAAGTATATCAAATGTTAAAGGCATTTTCCGTTTGAACGATGAACAATATGTGAATTTGCTGAAAATCCCACTCTGCTGAATCATTTCTGAATTGGCAAAATCTCCGTCTTTATCACTTCTACCCGCAAAATAAATGTCCGAGATTTCGGTTCCCCAAAAATTCCGTCAAGGAGAAGGCGTGCATATCGCTTTGATCGGTATGTCCGGAGCAGGAAAATCTTTCTGGTCAAAAAAGATGGAAGATCAGGGATATCGGAGGTACAGTTGTGACGACATGATTGCGGAACGCCTCGGACCGGAACTGCAGAAAAATGGTAAGACCACACTAAATCTCGCCAAATGGATGGGAGAGCCTTATGCAAAAGACTATCCGGAAGCAGAAGCGCTTTACCTGGAACTGGAAAGCGCCGTTATTGCACAAATTTGCGACGATTTGGAACACTGCAGCCAAATGGACAAACCGGTGGTTGTTGACACTACAGGCAGCCTGATCTATCTCAAAAAAACTCTGCTTAAACGTTTTCGTAATCTGACACGAACGGTTCACCTGAATCTGCCTGAAGAAAAACATGAGGAACTTTTTGAGGCCTACCTCCTAGATCCGAAACCGGTTATTTGGAAAGGGAAATATCTTCCTCTTCAAGGCGAAAGCCCCCAAAACGCTCTCAGCCGATGTTACAGGGAATTGCTCTCTTTCCGCAACGAAAGATACGATTTAAATTCTGATATAGTACTGGATTATTCTTTCCATCATTGCCCTGATACCGGAGTGAAGGAAGTACTTGAGTCGGTTGGCAAAAGATCGAAGTCCTGAAACTGATTCTTGTCCGGATTTTTTTTATGCAAAGTTGATAATATTTGCTTGAAATTTGTTGAAGAACGATGTACAAATATAAGCTCTAATCTAGTAATGTTTTAATCCAATAATTAAGGAGGCACTATGGAAATCATCTCTGTTGGTGGTTGGGATTTGTTGTTGCGCTGGATACATCTGCTTTCAGGAATAACCTGGATTGGGCTCTTGTATTATTTTAATTTTGTGCAAGGTGAATGGTTTAAAGAAACCGATGCATCCGCAAAAACCGCGGCTGTACAAAAACTTGTTCCCAGGGCTCTCTGGTGGTTT
>DTUH01000244.1:4977-8235 GCA_012964265.1 Candidatus Lambdaproteobacteria bacterium | reverse complement strand
GTGACAAATGAAAGATATCCTGAATAGACTATGATCCTGTCTTCTTTAAAACGCTCGAAAAGATAGCTGAGATATTTTTTGATGATTATTAATTCCGAAGACAAATATTTGATCATTTTCTTTACTGTTCGTGCTTTCGGAGTATTCTTCACTGATGATAATTTGAAAAGCGATTTCAAAATGGTCAGTTTTCGATCTTACGTAGTTCAATTAGTTCCACTTCCCCGGGAGACACCTCAACCCCTTCGTCCAGCAGAAGCGGTCGCATCCCGACCAACTTTCCGCTGCCAGCGTGTCGAATTTCCACCAAGGGGCCATCCGGATCTGGACACCATTGCTCACCCCATTCCGTAAATGCAGCCAGTACTCCCAGCAAATCCTTACACTTTTGCGTTGGACAGTACTGGTAACGCCTTGAACCATCAATTTTTTCTTTTGTGATTAATCCCTCAGCCACCAAATGGCGCAAACGCTGAGTGAGAAGATTACGTGAAAGGCACAGACTCTTCTGGAATCCCTCAAACCTGGTAATTCCCATGAGCGCATCGCGTATGATCATGAGTGTCCACTGGTCTCCAAGCACACTCAGCGAGTGAGCAATCGGACAAGGAATTTGTTCGTAACTGCGCTTGGTCATGAGGTTGTAAAATTTTAGTTGACTTTTTGAACTACTACTTTTAAAGTACACAATGTGAACTTATTTTGAGTGGCTGTAGCCGCTATTCCTTTTAATCATAACCCCAGATTCAGGAGAATACAATGGCAAAGATACTTGTTCATCTTACACACGGACCGGAACATCCCACGCGGGCGGCACTCGCTTTTCTTGTGGCCAGGAGCGCGATTGACGAAGGACACAGCGTTTCCATGTTTCTTGCGGGAGACGCCGTCCAATTGATGCGGGATGCAGTGCTGGACAACATGACTGGGTTGGGGACCGGAGAATTGCGGACTCATTTTGATGCGATTGTTTCCGGCGGGGGGCGCTTTTACCTCTCCGGAATGTCGAGCAAAGGGCGGGGTGTCACAGACGAGGACTTGCGGGACAAACCGGCTGAGTTCGCCATGCCAAACGTGCTGGTTCAACTCTCGCTTGAGCACGACCGCATGTTCACTTATTAAACTGGTATTTCGTCAATTCTATTTTGTTATGAATGATGGTTTCGTAAAAAGTCCTTTTTTGGCAATTTTTTAAATGTAACTTGTTGATATTATTAAGCACGTATTTCCTAAATTTGACTTTTTACGAATGCATCATGAATAATTAAATTAATTCCTGATCGTTGGTTGAGCGTGGTTCTTGAGCGTAGTCGAAAGAGAGCCGAAACCGGTAACTGAGAGCAATGTTCCCTTCTACTCAGCTCAGTTAATTACTTTTTATCAGTTGAGACTTGACGCTGTAGTAGAACTAATCCCCAATCTTGAAGAGGTAAATGTCACAAAAATACCGATTTCTGCTTGTCCTGGGCTGCTCCTCCCTGATGATCTTGCTGAGCATGGGTATGCGTCAGGGGATGGGGCTGTTTCTCGAACCCATAACCTCCGCGCTGGGAGTGGATCGCGAAACCTTCAGCCTAGCAATCGCGTGGCAGAACCTGATCCTTGCGTTGCCGCTTTTCGGTGTACTGGCAGACGTGATGGGGTTCCGGAGGGTGGCCTTGTTGGGAGGTGTGGTCTATGGAGGGGGATTGTGGCTGGCCTCCCAAAGCGAAACCGCCTGGGGACTCTACATTAACCTCGGTGGGATAGTGGGAGTCGGGATCGGCCTCTCCGGAATGATCGTGGTAATGGGAGCGGTGGGACAGGTAGCTCCACCTGAAAGACGCAGCACGGCCTTTGGGATAGTGACGGTGGCCTTCTCAATCGGTATGTTCACCATGATCCCGCTGCTCCAGTTCTGGATTGAAAAATACGGTTGGAGTGGCGCGTTAGAGGTGGCAGGCGGTGTGGTGCTGGCGATCTCCCTGCTGGCCCTCGGCCTTCCGGACAAGACGTCCTATGAGAAAAATAATTCTCAATCGAAATCGGATCCGGAATTGAGCCTGGGCAAAACACTCAATGGAGCCAGAACTCACTCCGGTTACCTGCTACTTAATCTCGGATTCTTCGTCTGCGGATTTCATGTTGCCTTCATCGGTACCCACCTGCCAGCTTTTTTGCAGGGAGAGGGCGTTTCCGCCAGCGCTGCCTCCTGGGCCCTGGCGATGATTGGGCTTTTCAACATCTTCGGTTCCCTCGTCTTTGGCCGCTTGGGGGATTCGCTGAGCAAGAAATCACTGCTCAGCTTGCTCTACGCGCTGCGGACCGTGGTGATCAGCTTGTTTCTTGCGATTCCTCTCAGTGACTTAACGGCCATCGCTTTTGGGGCGGCCATCGGCTTCCTCTGGTTGGCAACCGTTCCACTCACCAGCGGGATTGTTGCACAAGTATTTGGAACACGATACCTCACCACGCTCTGGGCGATTGTTTTTTTCAGCCACCAGCTTGGCGCATTTTTGGGTGTCTGGTTGGGTGGCCGCGTCTATGACTCAACCGGATCCTACACCACTGTCTGGCTGGCCGCGATCGCGCTAGGACTGATCGCCGCTGTTGTTCACCTGCCCATCCGTGAGCAGCCGTGGCAACCCTCTCTTACGGCCCCACAGCCTGCCGCGGGAGATTGAAGGAGACATCGGTGGTCCACCTGCGCCATTGTTAACCGAACTTACAGTTTTGATTCGGGGCTTAGGAATAATGAAACAAGATTCAACCGGACATAAAAACACAAGCAAGAAACATTAACCCTGGTCTGTACGAAAAAACTTAACATCTTCCGGTGGAAGTGGAGAATTACCCAAAATCAAATCTGCCGCTTTTTCTGCCAGCATCATCACCGGCGCGTAGATGTTTCCGTTGGTAATGTATGGCATCACGGAAGCATCGACCACGCGCAAATTTTCCACTCCATGAACTTTCATACTTTCCGGATCCACCACGGACATTCCATCTGTCCCCATTTTGCAGGTGCATGAAGGATGCAGCGCGGTTTCTCCATCTTTGGCAACCCACTCCAAAACTTCTTCGTCGCTCTCAACTTGCGGACCGGGTGACAACTCTCCGGCATTGTATTCATCGAAGGCTGGTTGATTCAAAATGTTGCGGGCGCAACGCACTGCTTCACCCCACTCCCGACGGTCCTGCTCTGTTGACAAATAATTAAAGCGCAGTTTTGGATAGATGGAATGTCCGTTGTGGATCCGGAAAGTATGAAAGTTCATG
>DTUH01000244.1:0-4967 GCA_012964265.1 Candidatus Lambdaproteobacteria bacterium | reverse complement strand
AATTTTGACTGAGCCTTGCGCATCGGAATACATTGGTCCGACATGGACCTGGTAACCGTGTCCTGATCCCGGCGATGTTCCATCGTAACGGATAGCGAGCGGTAAAAAATGAAACATGATGTTTGGATATTTTTCCTTTTCATTACTGCGGATAAAACCTCCAGCTTCAAAATGATTGGTAGCCGCCGGACCTTTGCGGTGAAAAAGCCACTGATAACCGATCCAGGGTTTGTTCCACCATTTTAATGCGGGTGCCATGGAAACCGGTTTTTTGCAGGCATATTGAATGTAAACTTCCAAATGATCCTGCATATTTTCACCCACTCCCGGCAGATTCTGTACGACCTTAATTCCGAGTTTTTCCAACTCCTCTGCATTACCGATTCCGGAAAGCTGCAAAAGCTGGGGTGAATTAATTGCGCCTCCGCAGCAAATGATGTCGCCGGCAAACACTTTTTCGGAATGTCCCTGACTTCTGGAAAACTCCACTCCTACAGCACGCGGCGGTGACTCTGGGCTTTTGCTGTCAAATAAAATTTTAGTGGTCAATGTTCGACACTGCACGGTGAGATTCAGACGCTTTTTGACTGGATGAAAATATGCCCTTGCCGCACTCATGCGTCGTCCGCGGTGAAGATTCCGGTCAAATCGCGCAAATCCTTCCTGTTTGTATCCGTTGACATCGTCCGTTAATGGATAACCTGCTTCCTGCACGGCCTCAAAAAACGCACTGAACAAAGGATTTTCGCAAGGCCCCCTTTCCATAATCAAAGGACCTTCAGCACCCCGGAAATCATCACCTCCTGCTAAACAGTTCTCCATGTGTTTGAAATAGGGCAGACAGTGTGCGTAATCCCAGTTCTCCATGCCGGCGTCACCGGCCCAGCGCTGGTAGTCCATCGGATTTCCGCGCTGAAAAATCATGCCGTTAATGCTGCTCGACCCACCGAGAACTTTACCCCGTCCATGAAAAATACGCCGATTGTTCATGAAAGGTTCCGGTTCTGATTCGTAACACCAGTCGTAGTATTTATTGCCGATAGGAAATGTTAAACCTGCCGGCATGTGAATAAAAATGTCCCAGATATAATCTGGACGTCCAGCTTCAAGAACCAGCACTTTGTGAGAAGGATCAGCGCTCAAGCGGTTAGCCAAAGCGCAACCTGCGGAACCTCCACCGATAATGATTGTGTCGTATTGTTTTTTTTGCATTTATGAACTTTGTTTAGTTTAATTGATTATTTCATCCTCAACATTTAACTGTCTCCGGAAAAGGCTGCCACAGTTTTCCTGACAATCCTGAATGCCGGACAATCTTAGTAAGTGCCACGCCAGAGCATGATTGCTTGAGGTGACAGGTTTCCCCAGTCGTGATTCTGCGATTTCGATTATTTCCGCCACACGTAAATTTGTACAAGAAACAAATACTCCATCACAATCATCGCGAGTACCAATCTTTTCAATGGCCTCAAGAATTGACTGAGGGGAAATAAGCCCAACTTTAAAATCGTCAGACTCAAAAAATGACCCTGTTATTGAAATCTCAAAGCCGGCAGCTAAAAGATTTTCACACATTGCTGTTGTAATACTTGGATCGTATGGTGTTAGAAACGCGATCTGTTTTAGTCCAAGTGCCCGCAAAGCGGCTTTACAGGCAGTCATTGGATTTGAAGCAGGTACATTAGGATGTATAACCTGGATCGCCTTTTCAACTTTTTCTTCGCCAATAATGGCTGAACCGGAAGTACAACCATAACCGATAACATCAAAATTGAATGCGGTCGGAAGCAATGCAGCAGCAATCGGTAATTCCGCTTCCATGTCCTCCAGGGCTTCTTTCGTTATTTCCATTTCATTGCGAATACGCGAATAATAAAGCGCAACACCATCAAAATTTAATAAATTTGCAAATTCATGCTCCAGAGTTTGATCAGTTCGAAGCACAATAATTCCAATTGTTGCCCTGCTTCCCAAACCTGAATCTGTCTTAAATTCTAATTCAATAATTCTATTTTGATTCATCTTGGCAAAGCCGCTTAGCTGTTAAAAACAAAACGTTGTCTCAAAGAATAATTCAAAGACATATTTGAAATTCCAGTGTTTTGGAGAGGATTTAACAGGAATGCTAGCAATCATTTTTCTCAAGCACAAGGCGGAATAAAACAAGTTGACACATAAAAAATTTGACATGAATATCGCAAAAACCTGTGTTCTTTTATTTAGAATTTTTCTACATCATAATTAAATCGGAACTCTATCTTCTTATAAATTAATTATCGGAACTCAAAGTTCCGTTTTTGTACATTAGTAAAGATGAATACCAAGTATAATCAATTTGTATTTATGTAATTAATATTATTGGCTATATTCATAAAATGCATTGTATTCGCAGAGCAAAACTGTGTAGAAAATAATTGTTAGCAAATTCCTTGTCTAAATTAGCGGAATTTGTAGTTCTTATTTTTTGAATATATATAATTTTATATCGTATTATCAGTATGTTATGGTTTGGCATTGAGTATGCAGAAATTGTAAAGACTGAATAGAAAACATGAAAGGATTACGATATAATAATTAAACCAAGCCTATCAGTCAATTTTACTAAGGGCAAAATGTTTACAACAACTTCAGCTACACAGGGACGATTTTTCATCTTGTTTGCAGGAGCGCTCTGGAGTACCGGCGGACCGATGATACGTTTACTGGAAAATGCTTCGGAGTGGCAATTCCTTTTCTATCGCTCATTAGCATTAGCAACGGTTCTGTTTTTACTGATAAGAATTAAAAGTCCGAACACCATAGCGCAGTTCAAAAAAGCCGGTGTTGCGAGTGTAGTTGGTGGACTGTTTCTTTCTTTAGCTTTTGTTACATTTGTTTTTTCAGTCACTCATATAACGATTGCAAATACACTTTTTATAATGAGTTCAGCACCCTTCATTGCAGGCTTTTTAGGATGGATTTTATTAAAAGAACAAATCAGTAAAACACAATGGATGGCCATGACAGTCGCCGCCATAGGTATTTTGGTCATTATCCAGGATGGAGTGTCTGGAGATTCTCTTTTTGGCAATTTAACTGCTTTTGCAACAGCAGCATGTTTTGCAGGTTTTACCGTTTCGCTGCGCTGGGGAAAAAATAAAAACATGTTACCTGCAGTTTGTTATGCAGCTTTGTTTACAATTATATTCTGTGCAGCAGCAATAATATATGAAGACGAAGGACTGGTCATTTCCCTACATGATTTATTAATCGCCACTGGTTTTGGAGCATTTGGTTTGGGATTAGGTCTAGTTTTGTATGTTGCCGGTTCATACCAAATACAATCTGCAGAGCTGATATTCCTCAGTTTGATTGAAGTAATCCTGGGGCCCATCTGGGCCTTGATGTTTTTTCGCGAATCTCCAACTCAGCAGACGCTGATTGGAGGTGCAATTTTGTTTTCAGCTATTTTGTTTCAAACATTAGCCGGAAGAAATACAGAACTAAAATCAGCAAGAATTTAATTGCTACATAGGTTGTTAACCTTAACATAAATCTAATATGTCAGAACGAAACAAAAGAGGCCGCAGCGGACGTTCCGGAGGCGGAAGAGCGGCCAGACAAGCTGCCAGAAGTGCACCAGTGACTAAAGGAGTTCCTTACATTACCCGCAAGGTTCCGGTTTATGAGGTACTGGATGAAGAGGGTTTGGCCTTAATTGAAAACAATGCGGAAACCATTTTGCAGGAAATTGGCATCGAGTTTCGTGGCGACGAGGAAGCCCTGCAAATTTGGAAAGATGCTGGTGCAGACATCAAAGGTGAGCGCGTCCGTATTCCGAAGGGAATGTGCAAAAAATTGATTCAAGACAGCGCACCAACGGAATTTACGCAACACGCCCGTAATCCGGAACGCAATGTCCGAATCGGTGGAAAAAACATGGTTTTGGTTCCGGCTTACGGTTCGCCGTTTGTGCGGGATTTGGAGAAAGGGCGGCGTTACGCCACCATTGAGGATTTCCGGAATTTCGTGAAGCTCGCTTATTCCACACCGTATCTACACCATTCCGGAGGAACGATTTGCGAACCGGTGGATTTGCCCGTCAACAAACGGCATTTTGACATGGTTTATACACACATGCGTTACAGCGACAAAGCGTTTATGGGTTCGGTAACAGCTCCGGAACGGGCGCAGGATACGGTCGATATGGCAAAGGTTTTATTTGGCGAAGAATTTGTCAAAAACAACACGGTTGTCATCAGTTTAATCAATGCCAATTCTCCGTTGGTTTGGGACGGAACAATGATCGGTGCGCTCAAGGTTTATGCTCGAAATAATCAAGCCTGTGTGGTTTCACCATTTTGCATTGCCGGTGCAATGTCGCCCGTTACGGTAGCGGCTACGGCGGCGCAACTTTATGCGGAAGCTCTTTCCGGGATGGCTTTTGCGCAGTTGGTGCGTCCGGGCGCACCGGTGGTTTTCGGCACATTTTCCAGTTCGATGTCCATGCAGTCCGGCGCACCGACTTTCGGTACTCCGGAACCGCAGTTGGTGCTTTACATTGTGGCGGCTTTGGCGCGACGACTCGGTGTTCCTTTCCGGAGCGGCGGAGGCTTGAACAGTGGCAAAATCGCAGACGCTCAAGCGGCTTATGAAGCGGCAAACACATTGCAACACGCCATGTTGGCCGGAGTAAATTTCATGCTCCACACTGCAGGCTGGCTTGAAGGCGGGCTCTCGATGGGTTACGAAAAATTCATCATGGACATTGACCAGGCCGGAATGATCCACGAATTCCTTAACGGAGTCAATCTTTCCGAAAACGGTCAAGGCTTAGACGCAATCCGCGAAGTCGGACCCGGCCAGCATTTCCTGGGTTGCGCACACACAAGAGCCAATTTTGAAACCGCCTTTTTCCGTTCCTCAGTTGCAGACAACAACAGCTTTGAACAATGGGAAGACGACGGCAGTTTGGACACTGCACAACG
>DTUH01000243.1 GCA_012964265.1 Candidatus Lambdaproteobacteria bacterium | reverse complement strand
CCGGATTCTGCACATAATCGTCCGCATAACCGATGATATTTTCGTGCTGCATGAACACCGTGCGTTTTGCTCCATTCGCGTCCATTCCGCGTCCAAACCAAAGCGGTTCACCCTCCAAAGTCAAAACCACACATTGATGCACATAAAACGACCAACCGTCGTAACCGGTCAACCACGCCATGTTGGAGGGATCAGTGACGATCAACACCTCAATATTTTTCTGATCCATACTTTTCCGAACTTTAGCAATTCGGTTATGGTATTCTTCTTTTGCAAATGCGGGCATGTTTCCTCTGTTAAAATAGCTATCAGTTATTAGCTATCAGTTATCAGTTATCAGCTTTACATTCATCCTTCAAATGTACTCCTCAATCCCAGACTAATCTTGATCACAAATTACGGTATTCTTTCAATGTACGCCTTTTTCACTCAAAACCACTACGCCGTTGTGTTCCGCAACCTCCATGCTTAAAATCGGCGGCATCGCCACCCGATTTTCCGCCAGGGCGATAAAACCGTTCCGGACCACCGAAAGCGCATCCGTGTCCAGTTTGACGGTTTTTTCCAATTCTGATCGTGAAAAAATTCTCATTTAATCATTCAAAATCATTTGCTTAGCCAAGTACCGAAAATGAACTGTTTTGATTGATTTCACGCAGTCGCGAAAAAGTTGCGAGGCTGATCTCTTGATCAATATTTTTGAGTTGGTAAAGCATTGGATCTTCATCATGATTACTTCCGGATTCGCAGTACTCAATCAACTCCGCCATCACTTTTCCGACAACCGGGGCATTCTTAAACTGATTGCCGCTGGTGCCGCAGGCCATGAAGTAACCTTCTACACACGAGCGGTCATAAATTGGTATCCAGTCCTCAGTCACATCATAGAGATCGACACAGCCTTTGAGTTTGCTGGGAATACCAAGATTTGGGAAACGAAGCCCCAACCTCTGTGCCTGCAGCGTCCACTGATTTGAAAAATTAGAATTGTAATTATCCGGATCAACATAAATGTGAGTATCGCAGGGCGGATCTTCACTGCCAATCAGAATGTTGTTACCAACTTCGGGACGTGTATAAACAGCCGCATCACTGTCTGAGGTGACGCAGGCAACAGCCGAATAGTCTATGCCTTTTGGAACCGGCACATGCGCTACTTCCTGTCGGAGCGCACGTGTCGAAATTTTCATATCCACGTCTGCACCAGCGAGGGCGTTGATCAGACTGGAATGCGGTCCGGCTACATTGATAACGACTGGAGCATTGATACACGTTCCATCGGAGAGAATCACTCCTTCGACTCTACCGTTGTTTACAGGAATTTCTTTTACACGGCTGTTGAATAAAAACGTTGCCCCTGTACGTTCTGCAGCAAGCTGGATATTTCGGGTTGAAAATTGCGGATCTGAGATGTAGCCGCCGTTTGGGAAAAAAATTGCGCCATCGAGTTGGCCTCCGGTCGGTTCCCCAAATTTTGGATCATCCAGACTCTTGGCTGGTGCAAAGGAAGTAAGATCATAAAAAGGATAATTTTCCAGGATTTGATCGTTAGACCGGTGCTCATATGGAATGTTAAGAGCATCCATGAAGACAAGTTGTTTGCGCAGCCCATCATTAAGTTTTGTCTTCATGACCAAAGTTCCGCATTCGATAAATTGCGCCAACTGTTCTTCTTTGGGAGCCTCCAGATAATCCGCCCATTCCCGCCAGTAATAATAACCGTCGTAGGCCATTGCGCTGCCGTCCAGCGTTGAATAGT
>DTUH01000242.1 GCA_012964265.1 Candidatus Lambdaproteobacteria bacterium | reverse complement strand
TCTCCAATCCCGGTCGTGCCTCCCTGCAAAGTGTGCTTTATCCTGCAGAAGAAAAATACCTTTATTTTGTAGCCCGCGGAGATGGCAGCAGCAAATTTTCAAAAACACTTCGTGAACACAACAAGGCAGTTTGGTACTTTCAGAAAGTTCGCAAAAACCGTCAGGCAATGAGCCGCAAACGTAAACAAGCATCCTCGGCAAATATGTAGTCCCATGCCTCAAGCTCAGACAATTCCACTCAGTGATTCCGCATTCATTCCGTTAGTGAAAACGCCTCCAAAAACCGGCAGTAAATTCGGCCTGCTCGTTCACTATATCCGGCAGCACTGGCTTTCATATTCAATCGGAATCCTTGCAGTTTTAGCCACAAACTGGATTGCGGTAAGTATTCCGGAATATGTGCGCCTAAGCATTGATTTACTGAATAATGATTTAGAGTCAAGGCAGGATTTATTATGGGAATATCTGCTGATCATGCTCGGACTTGCGTTGATAATGATCGTGGTACGAACTTCTTCGCGGATTCTTTTTTTCAATCCGGGACGCGCAATTGAGTGTCAGATTAAAAATGACATGTTCAAAAAACTAATGGCACTGCAAAAAAATTACTATGAAAAGAACCCATCGGGAAATATCATTTCACGCATCAATAATGACATTACCGGTGTGCGGATGATTTGCGGTTTCGGCCTTCTGCAGGCATTCAATATTACGACCGCGCTTTCGATGACGCCTTATAAAATGTGGCAGCTCTCGCCGAACCTCACGCTTTACTGCATCATTCCAATCATCATCGTTTTTACCGTTGTGCGTTTGGGGATGCGAGTGCTTGTGCAAAATATGCGGGCACGAATGGAAAGTCTGCAGCGCCTTTCCGGCTTTACCGTTTCGTCACTCTCGGCAATTGACCTGATTAAAAGTAAGACTATGCGTGAATGGAGTACCCGTCGTTTCGAGAAAGAAAATCAGGACATGCTGCGCCGTTCAATGAAAATCGCCTGGACACGCTCTTTTGTGATGCCGATGTTGAGCAATTTGGAGCATTTTCTAAAACTGCTAATTTTGCTGATTGGCGGAATGATGGTTATTCAGGAAAACTTTACTATCGGTCAACTGACCGCTTTCATCGCCTATTCCGCATTATTGACGTTTCCACTGATGGGGTTGGGTTGGGTAACGACCATGTTTCAGCAGGGCATGATAGGACTGGCAAGTATTCAAACCGTTTTGCAGCAGGATTTGCCGCGCTCAAAACTGCTTTCACTTCCTGAAACCAAACGCGGAAAACTTTTTCTGGAAAGCGGATTGACCGTCAAAAACCTTAATTTCCGCTATCCGGACGGAACTAAAGATGTTCTCCGGAATATCAATTTTACGATCCGTCCAGGACAAATCATTGGAGTTTTGGGACGTATCGGTTCCGGAAAATCAACGCTTGTCAACGGCTTGAACCGCTATCTGGATATGGGACATGGTTCCATTTTTTTAGGCGAGCAGGATCTTGCCTCACTCTGTGATAAAGACGTCCGCACTTCCATCAGGACAGTCACTCAGGAACCATTTTTGTTTTCTGACACAGTTGAAAATAATGTTACTTTTGCCGAAACTGATTTCGATTCAGTTGAGCCGGAACATTTTCGGAACATCCTCCGTTCTGCCGCGCTGGAAAGTGAAGTGGCACGATTTCCAAAACAGGAAAAAACGATGGTTGGAGAAAAAGGGATCATGCTTTCCGGAGGACAAAAACAGAGAATAAGTCTCGC
>DTUH01000241.1 GCA_012964265.1 Candidatus Lambdaproteobacteria bacterium | reverse complement strand
TCGTTCTTCCGCAATTGAAGCAAGACAGTTTTTCTGAATTTGGCAAAATAAATCCGGATGTTTTGATTCAAGGAAACACACTTTTTCTAAAAAATGGTTCAAAATTGAAGCCCCGTCAGTATTGGTATGAAAGTCAAAAACAGGTGCATCGTCCGCAACGAATCACCAGTTTTTCTCTACATCAACCTCCGGGTCAAACGAATGTTATTTTGGCGGCGCAAAAAGGAATGTATTCTTGGGAATTAGGAAACAGCACACAAGGTATACAAGTTGGAAAGTGGTGTGAGCAGTCATGCCGTTTTTTTCTCTATCGTCCGGATGGTGTTGACAAACCACACGGAGTGACACTTCAGATGCCACTTCCGGGAATCGACGAAAATAATCCGGTGCATTTAATTGTCAGAATCCAATCTGTAACTGCAAAGATGTCTTCTTTGGACTCAGAAAAATTAAAGCAAATGCTAAATACACCACTTACGGAAGGTCCTGACAAAATGGAAATTGTGTTTCGTCAACCGGAAGATGTTTATCCGTTGCCTGTGGATTTCCGTAAACACAAACTCTGGCTCATTTCTCTTAAAACAGATCGGGTAATTGTTCCCAAAGAACATAATCCTGAAAGTTCAGACATTAGAAAATTAGGTGTAAGAGTTCTGTTTTGAGCCGCTAAGTTCACTAAGCAACACTAAGAAAAATGAAAAGGATATCACTGAGAAAAATGATTTACTCCTGTTGAGAATGAAATAGCTCAAAATCGCCCCATTTTTCAAACTTGACAGAATCCAGACCGCTGTATTGAATGAGTGTTTCCAATTGTTTGCGGCTATAAGGATGAAGCCATCTTGGATCCGGCCAACTCGTTTTGTTGTCCGGCGAAGTAATCATTCCTGTACAGATTCCTCCGGAAAGAAGTGCCTTTTGAGTCCGTTTGAGGAGAATCATGGCTTGAACCGGAGTTAAACGCTGAAGCGTTGTGGAAAACCAGATGATGTCAAATTCTACTTCGATAAACCGGGCGGATGCATCAATTGCGGAAGAACGAAGAATGCGAATCTGCGGTACCGTACCTTCCGGTTCACTTTCCACAAGTACAGTATCTTCTTTGTAGCGAAAAAGATCAGATGTGTCATCGATGAGAGTGACCTTCGCTTCAGGATGCAATAGGGGCTGGATCATTTTCCATTCCTGATTGTTGTCTCCGGGAAACATAAAAATCGATCGAGCCTCTGAGACTTTTTTGATCAGGAAGTCCGGAAGCGGAGGTGGTACCGGAGAATGAAGTTTGAAAGTTTCTAGAGCCGCTTCGACTTCTCCTGAACCGGCAAACAGTCCAGCTTGTTCCAGTTTGACATTCACCAGACGAGGAGGAAGACCATGAAGCCGCCAATTGACATGAGATTCCATGATGTTCAAGCGCTCCCAAAGACGCATCATCCGGTTATCGACTGGCGTTGGCGGAGGAAAAGGGCCTATTTGCCGGATAGTGGCTACTGTGTCCGATGCGCCTAAAATTTTCCAGAAAACTTTTCTTGCAAAAAATATCAAAGGACGGACGAACGATAGTTTTTCGGGCAATTTTGCCATAGGCCTGTAATAGTCTTGGTGGTTCAAATAAATTCAATCAAATACAAAGACGGAATGTAAAAACCGTCATACCCATCATGCCAAAACATTTTAGAAAGGCAAGTGTGAAAATCGGACTTGATTTTCATAATCTCTCTACTAAAGCAGATTCCGTTGTGCGCACAGGGATTCAGCAAGTGG
>DTUH01000240.1:3589-8317 GCA_012964265.1 Candidatus Lambdaproteobacteria bacterium | reverse complement strand
TTTTCTTCTGCAGGATAAAGCACACTTTGCAGGGAGGCACGACCGGGATTGGAGATTGGAGTCGGCGGCAAACCATAACGTCTGTAGGTGTTGTACGGAGTACGTGCTCGCAAATGTTTACGTGTAAGATTTCCGTTGAAATCTTTTAGACCGTAAATGACGCTAGGGTCGCTATCAAGACGCATCCGGCGTTTAAGGCGATTATGAAAAACTGAGGCAATCATGGGACGGTCCGCATCAATTCCTGTTTCCTTTTCCACAATGGAAGCCAGGGTGAGCACCTCATATTCTCTCATCCCGATTTCTTCCGCGCGCTGTTGAAAATCGGCGTTAAAAACCCTGCGGTATTGCGCGATCATTGCCGATAGAATTTGCTGCTCCGTTTCTACACGGGAGAAAAAATAGGTCTCCGGGAACAAAAATCCTTCCAGAGAAGTGGCTTCCGGAACCCCTGTTTTGAGCAGCAACTCCGGATCATTTTTCAAAGACATTAGAATTTCTTTGTCAGCTAACTGTGCATGAAACAAACGTTCTGCTATTTCCGCAAAATTATTACCTTCCGGAATTGTGATTCGGTGCCGGATACTTTTTCCGGAAATCAGAAACTGTAATAATTCATACGTATTCCAGCGATGCTTGATTTCAAACTCGCCGGATTGAACTCGGGAATGTACTTTTAACTGCTTGGACAAATAGCGATAGAGGCGCGGGTGTGGCAACATCCCTTTTTCTCTTAAATCTGCAGTCACACTGTCAAAAGTGGAACCGCGCGGAATCATGATAATTGAGCTGTTTTCCGCATCATTGCTCATGATGGGGCTATGATAAATATTGTAAATATACCCCGCCATTCCGAGCACTCCTGCTGCCCCAATAATGAGCACGCCGGCAAGTAGACGTTTCCAGTTGTCGATAATAAACAACTTCATAAAGTTGGAAAATAATGATTGTTAAAGTATTTTCAGTAACTAATTATTATATCGGCAGACGTGACAGAACGCAATATATGGAACCACAAGGCAATAATTTCTGCCCGAAGCAGAGTTTTTCTGAGTTGCATAATCTGCTGATTTAATTATTATGACACTCATTTTATAAAATAATCTTGTATTCCTATGTGAATTAATTTATAATCCACTGCTAACTAAATATACGCTTTGACATTCCACAACAGGCGGAATGTTAAAATAAACCAGGATTTTACAGATTGAGGATTCCATGTTAAATGGACTTTTGGCCCGCAAGATTGGCATGACCCAGATTTTTGAAGAAGACGGAACGGTGCTTCCTGTAACAGTGTTACAGTCCGGACCAATGACAGTTGTACAAAAAAAGACTTTGGAAAAAGACGGCTGCAACCATGTGCAGGTCGGCTTTGAAGCAATTCCGGAACGTAAAGTAAACAAACCGCTCAAAGGTCATTTTAAAACACAATCTCCCACCCGCTTTTTACGCGAATTTGAAGTAGAGAACATTGATGAAGTGGAAGTCGGACAAGTGTTTGATGTAAATTTATTTGAAGAAGGTGAAAGCATCGCTGTTTCCGGAAACTCAAAAGGCAAGGGTTTCACCGGAGTCATGAAGCGTCATGGATTTCACGGTCAACCTGCAAGTCATGGTCACCGCGGACACCGCGGAACAGGAAGTATTGGACAATGCGCCACACCTTCCCGTGTTTTCAAAGGCAAGAAAATGCACGGTCGCCACGGCAACAGCAAGGTGACTCAGCTTGGTTTAAAGATAGTAAAAATTCTTGCTGATGAAGCAATCGTACTCGTCAAGGGCGCCGTTCCCGGCCCTAACGGCGGACTGGTAACAATCCTCAAAAGTAACCGCTGATTTCAGCATCTTCTTCGGGCGACGCTTTCTGTGTCGCCTGTCGTTTATTTCTCCACTCTTTTTTTCCAGCTAAAGTTTCCTGCGGAATAGTCGATAACGAGCTATGAGATTTGGATTGCTTTCTCTTCAGGATGGCGGGGATAGTTCTGTCTTGAATTCCGTCTGCTTCATCCTGATGGGGCGCGTGGTGTGTCCACAGAGTAATCCGGATTGTTGTTCTTGTAAATTTTAGACGAATAGATGTCAAAACAAATTCAGCGGATCGTTCCGTTTTTGTGAACAACCGTCTGTGGAGCGGTGCGCGCCGAATCGTACAGCATCGCGGTTTGTGATGGCTTCGTTTGTCCAATTGAATGATTTGCGTTTGGTCGGCTCCATCTTAGGTGGTGGATTGCGTTCAAACCCAAAATCCGTAAACCATAATCAGCATGAAAGGGTAAAAATGGCATTCAAAACCAAAGTGGTTCTGGTGGTACTGCTGGTGGCCTTAATGATTGGAGTTCCTCCCGGACTCGGTCAGCAGCCTCCGGCAGACAACCGGGATAATCTGTATTCCGTCTGGTTGAAGCTCTCTATGATGGGACACAATCAGTCAGAGATTGAGCGGATCCTTGCCGGGATAACCGAACAGCAACTGCTGCGTCTCAAAAACCGTTTGCGGCGTGATGTACTTGCTACTTTGCAGCACCTCAATTTGAGTAGTGAAATAGAGTTAAGCAGAACAGAACAGGATTTCGTGATGATCAGGGACAAAATCAGATCCGAAATTCGATTTGCCGGCTTGGAAAACGACCGTCTGTTGCCGCGCATGATCCGCCATAAATTTGGTATTTCTCTGCGGAAAATTTGAATTTATAGAAATTTGCTGTTGAGATTTTGGTTTTCAGTTTCGGGCTTAGTTGAGAACCAACACTCTATATTCAACACTCAACACTTCTCAATGCCAGCGGAAAAATTTCAGTCCAAGTGCGAAACAAACAGCTCCTATTCCAAATAAGCCAAGCGAGGGCTGAATAACTTGCGTGAGACCGATTCCTTCTGTGATGATTCCACGTAAAGAGTTGGTCAGCATTGTTAGCGGCAGTACCTCTACATACGGAATCAGCCAGTCCGGAAAGTTGTGATAACTGAAAAATATTCCGGAAAGAATGAACATCGGCATAGTGACAATGTTAATCATTCCGTTGCCGCTTTGAGTGTTTTGTACACGGGATGAAATGAGAATGGAAATTCCGGCAAAGGCGCAGTATCCGCTCAAAAAAACCAGGGCCAGGGCAAGTAGACTTCCCTGTATTCTGATGTCAAAATAAAAGTAGGCAAAGACATAAAGTAAAAGCATTTCGGCGGCACTGAGGATCATGCGGTTCAAGCCGTGCGAAAAAAGGAAAATGGATTTTCTCAGTGGAGTTGCAACTATGCGGCGCAATAATTTTTTGATCCTTAATTCAATCAGATTCCAGCCGATTCCCCAAAGGCAGGCATTCATGATTGACATGGCCATCAAACCGGGGATTAAAAAATCGACATAACGAATTCCAACCATAGTCAAGGGGCGTATTTCCGCTTTTAGTTCGCTGGACTTTTTCTCTCGGAAAGCTGTCTCTAAAAGTAAATATGTCAAACGCGCGTCGGCATTGTCCGGATCAAAACGGTAACTCAAATTTGTTCCCGGACTGCCTTCAACCCACAAAGAAATTTGTCCTCGTTTGAGCGACAGCACCGCCTCTGCCTCGGACATGGCCCGGAAACGAAAACGTGCCCGCTCGCCCTTATTCATTCCGACTTCCCATTCAAGTTCCGATTCGCCGGAAAGTTCAGCTGCTGTTCCGGTTTTTTTGTGCAACCATTGCGGCAATGCGGAAACCGCGGCAGGATTTTCTGTAACAATTGCGATATTTCTCATGACTTCGCCTTTGTTCGCAAAGGCAATTCCCAAAATCCAAGCCATCACAACCGGAAATCCAAATGACCAAAAAACAACTCCCGGTTCACGGAAGAACAGTTTGAATTGAGAAATTACGAGTCGAAACAGTGTGCTATTCATCCAAATGTCTCCCGCTCATAGCAAGAAATAAATCGTCAAGAGTGCGTCTACGGCATTCAAGTGAAGTTAATGAAACTTCAAAACTTTTTATCAAATCCAGGAATTTCGGTAATGTTTCTGAAATACTGTTTACTGTCAAGATTCCTTGTCCTGTTTCAGCATCCCAGCAACTGCTAAGAACTCCGGAAAGCGTGTTCGCTTCAGCTGCGGGGTTTTCTCCATCGATTACGTATTCAATCAAATCACCTTCGCCGAACTTATCCAGCAACTGACCTAAAGTTCCGTCCGCGAGTATTTTCCCCTGATCCATCATCACAATCCGTTCACAGAGAAATTCTGCTTCTTCCATGTAGTGCGTGGTGAGAATCAATGTTGTTCCGGTTGACTTGAAATCATCAAGGATTTTCCAGAGGTCACGTCGGGCGTTGGGATCAAGACCGGTTGTGGGTTCGTCTAGAATGAGTATTCGGGGACGGGGCAGAATCGCAATACCGAGCGCAAGCCGCTGCCGTTGTCCTCCGGAAAGATGGACAATCCATGTTGCGCGTTTGCTTTCAAGTTGAATGATCTCTAGAACCTCTCTTGTCCGCTGCTGATTCAAACCGTAAAAACCGGCGAAAAGCCCAAGCGTTTCCTCAACTGTCAAACGATCCTGAAACCTTGTTTCCTGCAGGGCAAGGCCAATTTCCTTTCGCAAAAAATGTTCGTCTTTCTCCCAGGACTTTTCAAGGATCCGGATTTCACCGGAATCTGGAATTTGTACGCCTTCGATCATTTCCACCAAAGTGGTTTTGCCCGCACCGTTTGGTCCAAGCAAGGCCACCGCTTCTCCGGATTCAACCCGT
>DTUH01000240.1:0-3543 GCA_012964265.1 Candidatus Lambdaproteobacteria bacterium | reverse complement strand
GTTTAGAACCGCATCAACGTCTTTGAAGGATTTGCAGACGTTCCGGACTTCAATTGTCATGGAGTTTTACTGGTTCAGCCGCCGTAAAAAGTCTTTTCACCAAGGTCCTTCAGCAACAGAGTTGCATCATCAGCACGGCCTTCCGGTTCCTGGTTTACACCTGCATCCACGACTTCTCCTACAAAAATAGAATGGTCGCCTTCCTCAACAGTTGTCACCAGTCTGCATTCAACGAATGCAGGTGTGTTTTCTAAAACGGGTGCTCCGGTACTTCCGGCATGAAAGGGCTCGCCACTGATTTTCTGTCCATCACGTTCCGCCGGTTTGAAAAACGTATAGGCCGCACCCTGCTGTCCCTTGCCCAAAACATTGAGGGCAAAATTTCCAGATTTTTTGATTATGTCATGCACCTGCGAATCGGCTTTGACACCGACTGCTACCAGGGGCGGTTTGAACGAAGCCTGTGTGACCCAGTTCACTGTAGCAGCCGAAATTCGACCATCCTCATCTTCGGCTGTCATAACGTACAGTCCGTAAGGAATCATCCGCAATGCGGTTTTTTTTGCACTCTCATCCATCGACCCTCCTTTTGAGAAAATTTGAAAAAAAGTTGAAACTGCAGTGTTTCAGAAATGCGTCTATCTTGTCAAGTTTTGAGCAAAATCTTTCCAATGTGGGCACTGCTTTCCATCAGACTGTGTGCTTCCGCTGCTTGTGTGAGGGGAAAGGTTTGGTGGATTATCGGCCGGACAGTTCCTGTGTCCAGCAACGGCCATACATTTTTACGCAGGGCTTTTGCGATTTCGGTTTTTTGCTCAACACTGCGCGGACGCAAGGTGGAACCGGTTAAGGTTACACGTTTGAGCAGCAAGGAGCGAAAATCAACTTCTGCTTTGCTTCCCTGCATCAGAGCGATTTGCACCAACCGTCCTTCGTCGGCCAGCAAGCAGATGTTTTTTGGAAAGTAAGGTCCGCCAATCATGTCGAGGATCACATCGATTCCCTTTCCTTCAGTCAACCTTTTTATTTCTTCGGAGAAATCCTGTTCGCGGTAATTGATGGCCGCATCTGCTCCGAGGTTTTCGCAAAACTCACATTTTTCCGGAGTTCCGGCGGTGGTGTAAACGGTTGCACCAAAAGCTTTGGCGAGTTGAATTGCGGCGGTTCCGATACCGCTGCTTCCTCCATGAACCAAAAAACTTTCTCCGGATTTGAGTTGACCGCGATCAAAGACATTTGTCCAGACCGTAAAGAATGTTTCCGGAATTCCCGCGGCATCTTCCAGTGAAATATTTTCCGGAACAGGCAAACAAATAGAAGCTGCCGCCAAACAATATTCCGCATAACCTCCGCAGGTCACGAGTGCGCAAACTTCGGAACCGACCATGGGTTCGGAAACATTTTTTCCTGTACTGACTACAGTACCTGATACTTCCAGACCCGGAACATCGGTTGCGCCGGGAGGCGGAGGATAAAGCCCTTTGCGCTGCATTACGTCCGGACGGTTGACTCCAGCGGCCGAGACACGAATCAATACTTCTCCGGGGCTGGGTTCCGGAACCGGCATCGAATGCAGTTTTAAAACTTCCGGATCGCCGTGTTTTTCAATCTTAATGTAGTTCATTGACTTTGGTGTGAGATTCATAAAAAAGCCCTAAATAATTAACAAGTTTGTTGTTTTAATTCAATATTTAAAGTTTCAGAAAATTGGAATAATTTTCAAGCTTAATAAGTTTTTTTGTTCTCTTACCGGGATTTTGTACATCGGTTGTTTTTTGCAGGTTTTTTGGATTGGAAATCCAGATATACAAAAACCATAAACATTAAAATGAGCACGGTCAGCATATAAAGGGGGATCACTTCTAAACCGTAGATTTTCGCAAGCACTCCAGCGAGTGATGGAACTACCATAATTCCAAAACTTGCTGCTGCCATCTGCATTCCAATCGTATTTGCCTGATGCCGGAACCCTACACGACTTGCTGTGCTGGAAACGAGCCCGGGGAAAATAGGCGCTATTGAAAAACCAGCCACTGTAATTCCCAGAATAGACGTCAACTGTCCGAAGTTTGTCAACAAAAGTGCTGTCCCTAAAAACGCAAATGAAACGCTTAGATAAATCAGTTTTCTGTCATCAACTTTTTTCGCATACCAACCTGCGAGAATACGACCTAAGGTAAACATCGCCCAATAACTACCAGTCACAATTCCTGCAACTTCCGGAGCAACACCTCGTGATTCTGTTAACAGCGAATACGCCCACAGCCCCAATCCCAATTCCATACCGGTATAAAGAAAAAAGATCAGCATACTCAGCTGAACTGGGATTGATTTCAGTGTATCAATGAGAGATGCGTCACTCTCTGCATGGTGTTCCTCATTACCATTTACAGTAATGCCTTCCCACATTCCTTTCGTTACAAAAAAAATTGCGGCAAGAATTCCCATTGCAATGGAAACTACAGCATATCCGCTTTGCCAGCGTGAGGTCATGCTGATTCCAAGGGTCATTATGACAGGCCCCGACGTAATTCCCACGCCAAAACTCGCGTGTAACCACTGCATCATACGGTTGCTGTGGTATTTTGCAACGTAGGTATTGATACCGGTATCAATAGCGCCTGCGCCCAATCCGCCGATTACGGTAAACATTACGAAAATCCACCAGTGCTGCGTAATGGCGTAAACAAACGAGGTACTGGCAGTGGCCGCGCAACTCAGACTCAGCAATTTTCCGATTCCCAAATGACGCATCAGCATACCGCTTAAAAAGCTGGAAAGCATGTAGCCGCCTGTCCCGCATACGAGGATGATTCCAAGTGCATCTACAGGAAGTTCAAAATCATGACGAATTCCTGGCCATGCCACTCCCAGAAGACCATCGGGCAAACCTAATGAGACAAAGGCAAAAAAAGAGATAACGAGTAATCCCATTTTATTTAGTGTGATTTAGTCTGTTGTTGTATCGTGCTTTGTAGTCAATACAACTGAATAAAATGATTTTGATGCATGCGATCCTTATTCACTGTCTTTCCGGGCGTAGTGCTACGAAGAGCCGGAATCCAGGAAAAATCTCTCGAACGTTGTGGGCAACTTGACGTGAAATATTGAAACCTGATCAAGTTCTGGATGACAATAGAAAAACTATTACAGAAAGTTCTAAATCAACAGGAAGGCATTCTGAAAAAAGGTGAATTGATTTTAAAATGAGAAGCAGTTAAGGTTGATCTTTTTCTGTACTGATTCTTATAGAATAATAGTCCGATGAAATTCTATTTCACAAACTTCAATTTATTATATTTTCAAAACTTTTACTATATTCTTCATGTATTTTGTTATCTCTGCCAGCGAGTTGATCAGCAAGTACGATGTAGGCATTGGCACTGTGCAACCGTTGGTTGTTGTAGAAGGCGATATAAGAGCCAATGATTATCTTAGCATGATCCTGATCGAGTAAAGCTTTTTTTCGAATGCATTCTTTCTTGATCGTACCATGAAAACGTTCCACTTTCCCGTTACTTTGCGGATAGTAGGGAGAAGTTC
>DTUH01000239.1 GCA_012964265.1 Candidatus Lambdaproteobacteria bacterium | reverse complement strand
GACTTTTAAAAAAGACGCCGTTCGTACTCTTGCAAAAGAAGCGATCAAGAGGAAAACTGGAGCGCGTGGTTTACGATCAATCATCGAAAATTATTTGCTGGATATCATGTATGAAATACCTTCTGATCCGGACATTTGCGAAGTTGAGATCAGTAAAGAAACCATTTTGCAGAAGGCTAAACCAAAGCTGACCAGAAACCCTTCCAGCAGTATTCCACAAGCCAAAGCCAGCTAATTCTTCTGGCGAAAAAAGTTTATAACCTTCCAGCTATTACAACAAATATGGAAAAATTTGATGTATATGGCGTCTGCAATCCATTGATTGATTTGCTGAGTCATATTCCGGATTCATTTTTGAAAAAACGTGGAATCGAAAAAAATATTATGCATCTTATTTCTATTGCGGAACAACAGGAATTGTTGTTGGCACTTGCAGCAGAACATTTGTCGGTTGAATTTGCTGCTGGAGGTTCCGGTGCAAATTCAATGATCGGCATAGCTCAACTTGGTGGACGTACTGCATTCAGTGGTAAAATCGGCAGGGATGAGCATGGAAAAATTTACCGGGAAAAACTCGAAGACCTGGGTGTCAGTGCACGTCTTGGCGAAGGAGATGGTAGCACAGGCAGTAGTTTGGTTTTAGTCAGTGATGATGGTGCCCGCACAATGAATACCTATCTGGGAATGAGTCAGGAATTACAGGCTCCAGATATTGATCCTGAAATCATTAAATCATCAAAATACCTCTATCTTACAGGATATTTGTGGGACACGGAGTCTCAGAAAAAAGCTGTTCGTACTGCTTTGGATGAAGCCAAAAAAAGTAATACAAAAGTAGCTTTAAGCCTTTCTGATCCTTTTTGCGTCACCCGTCATAAAGCTGATTTTAAAAATCTGCTGCAAGGTTATGTCAGTATGGTTTTCTGCAATCAGGAAGAAGCATTCACTCTGTTGGATATTAATGTTACACAGGAAGCGGTTGAGATACTTTCAAAATGGACTGAAACAGTTGTGTTGACTTTAGGTGCAAACGGTGCGTTGATTTCACACATTGGGCAAACTTATTACATCGATCCGCTGGCGATTAGTGTGGAAGATACAACAGGTGCAGGCGATGCTTTTTCGGCAGGTTTCCTCTACGGAATGACGCACAATTTGTCTCCACTGGACAGTGGCCGAATCGGTGCCACTCTAGCAGGAGCCGTGATTGAACAAACCGGTCCACGTTATCAAGGACACGCCCACACGTTGATTCGTGAAAGACTTGGAATAATGCTTTGAAAGTTACATTACTCTACTGTTTGAGTTAATTTTGTCATCCAGAACTTATGTAAGTGAAATTATACAATATCAGCACTTTATCAGATCTCTCCCTTCGGTCATGATGACATGTCGTAGTTCATAATATCAGTATCTTATAAGAATTCATGACTCATGGGAACTTTAAAATTTGTTTACTTAAAACTGTTTGCTTCCAATGGAACTTCTTGCCCCAGCCGGAAACTTAGATAAATTGAAAACAGCTGTTTTGTACGGTGCAGACGCTGTTTATCTTGCAGGTCAAAAATTCAGTTTACGTGGTGCATCTGATAATTTTTCTGAAACAGAATTACTGGAAGGAGTGACTTTTGCGAAGCAAAATAACTGCAAAACTTACGTTACTCTAAACGCGTTTTTGCATGACAGGGATCTAGAGGAACTTCCGGAATATGTCCGGTTTTTAGCACAGTGCGGAGTGGATGCAGTTTCCGGAATAAGACATGCACATCG
>DTUH01000238.1 GCA_012964265.1 Candidatus Lambdaproteobacteria bacterium | reverse complement strand
TTCAGCGAATTTTGAAGAATCAGGGCATGAAATTTTTTCTCAATCACGCTGTTCAAAACGCAACCGCTGAAGGAGAAAAAGTGAAGGTTTTTGCTAAAAACAAGAAGGGTGAAGAAGTAGAATTCAGCGGAGATTATTGTCTGGTTGCAGTGGGACGCCGGCCGTACACCGACAAGCTGGGTTTGGAAAACATTGGAGTTACTCCGGACGAGCGAGGTTGTATTCCGGTTAATGAACATTTGGAAACAACTGTTCCGGGAATATATGCAATAGGTGATGTAGTGGCCGGAGCAATGCTGGCACACAAAGCTGAAGAAGAAGGAGTTTTTGTGGCGGAAACGATTGCCGGTCAAAAACCGCATATAAATTACAAAGCAATTCCGGGAGTGCTTTACACTTGGCCGGAAGTGGCTGGTGCAGGTTTTACCGAGGATGAATTGAAAGCCGAAAATTATAACTACAAAACAGGTAGTTTCCCCTTCAAGGCACTTGGGCGAGCCCGTGCATCCATGGATACAGACGGTTTTGCAAAAGTTCTGACTGACGCGGAAACTGACGAAATTTTAGGAATTCATCTGGTTGGCGCACGTGCCGCGGACTTGATTGCAGAAGCAGTTGTTGCCCTGGAATATCGGGCCAGCGCGGAAGACATTTCCCGGATGTCCCATGCACATCCCACTTATGCGGAAGCCGTCAAAGAAGCAATGTTGGATGCAACAGAAAAAAGATCTATTCACATGTAGCTGGAAAATTTTCATGCCAGTCAATGACCACCGGACCACCCGCCGAATATTGATTGTTGACGATATTGAGGACAACTGTTTATTGATTGAAGATCATCTTCGGAGTCAACTCAAGTGTGAATTCCGTGAAGCTTCTTCCGGAAAAGATGCATTGAAGATTCTGGAGAATTGGCGTCCGGACTGCATTTTGATGGATATTATGATGCCGGAAATGGACGGTATTGAGGCAACGAAGCGTCTTAAAAACATCCCCGGGTGTCACGATATTCCTGTCTTGATGGTTACTGCTAAACAGGAAATG
Organism: Candidatus Lambdaproteobacteria bacterium; assembly: GCA_012964265.1. Lineage (GTDB taxonomy): Bacteria > SAR324 > SAR324 > SAR324 > NAC60-12 > Arctic96AD-7. Next base: position 739 of record DTUH01000238.1, on the reverse strand, counting down.
GAGTCCTTCGAAGACGCTTTTGACGCAGGAGCAGTGGATTATATTTACAAGCCTGTTGACCGTACCACATTAGTGGCCCGTGTTAAATCCGCGCTGCGTAGCAAAGAAGATCTTGACAGAATCAAAGAACTGAATCAGGAGTTGTTGCAAAAAAAACAGGAACTTAGTAATTTTTCACATACGGTCAGTCATGACCTGAAATCTCCAATCGTCGGGGCAGCAAGTCTCTATGATTTATTTCTGTACCGGATTAAAAATGAATATCCGCAAATAATTGAAGATAATGACTTAAAAGATATTCTGGAGAGAATTCCGCAGACTTTCCATAAAATGCTGGATTTTATTAATACTCAGCTTGATTATGCGGAAGCCGGTCAAGTGATTGGGGAATTGGAATCAGTTTCAATGGGAGGACTTATCAGCACCGTGATTGAAAATTTTGAGTATGCTGAGCGGGAAGGGTTAGTCAGTTTCGGCAAACTTCCGGAAATGCCTGCAGCGTGGTGTGACCCAATTCGAATGTTGAAAGTTTGGCAAAATCTGATCGCAAATTCCATCAAATACAGGTGTTCAGGAAATCCGGTACAGATCGAATTTGGAGCAAATGAAAGTATAGGCGCGGTTAAATATTGGATACGTGATAATGGACCGGGAATAAAACAGGAGTTTCAGGACAAAGTGTTTGAAACAAATACGCGCTTGAATTACGATGTTGAGGGATACGGTTTTGGGCTGGCCG
>DTUH01000237.1 GCA_012964265.1 Candidatus Lambdaproteobacteria bacterium | reverse complement strand
ACGTGGACAATTCCGTTTGCGTCAATATCAAAGCTCACTTCTATTTGAGGTACCCCGCGCGGTGCAGCAGGAATTCCAACCAGTTCAAACCGTCCCAGTGTTTTATTATCAGTTGACATCTCACGTTCTCCCTGAAGAACATGAATGCTCACTGCCGGCTGATTATCTGCCGCAGTGGAGAAGGTCTGGCTTTTTCTCGTAGGTATGGTGGTATTACGGTCAATTAGTTTGGTCATAACACTACCCAGAGTTTCAATACCAAGTGAAAGCGGAGTCACATCAAGAAGCAAGACGTCCTTTACATCACCTGTAAGAACACCACCCTGAATTGCTGCACCGATTGCCACAACTTCATCCGGATTAACTCCTTTGTGCGGTTCTTTTCCAAAGAAATCTTTGACCATTTTCTGTACTTTTGGCATACGTGTCATGCCTCCAACAAGAATTACCTCATTGATGTCTTTTGAGGTACAACCTGCGTCTTTTAAAGCTTTACGGCAAGGCGCAAGACAACCTTGAATAAGATCGTCCACCAGCGATTCGAATTTTGCACGTGTAATTTTTAGATTTAAGTGTTTTGGACCGGACGCATCGGCAGTAATGAAAGGCAAATTGACGTCTGTTTCTGAACTGGCTGACAATTCATGCTTGGCTTTTTCTGCAGCTTCCCTGAGACGCTGCAAAGCCATTTTATCTTCACGAAGATCAATTCCATTTTCTTTTTTAAATTCTTCCGCAAAAAAAGCTATCAACCGATTGTCAAAGTCATCCCCTCCAAGAAAAGTATCACCATTGGTTGCTTTTACATCAAAAACTCCTTCACCTATTTCCAAAATAGAAATATCAAAAGTTCCGCCGCCTAAATCAAAGACTGCGATTTTCTCGTCCTGTTTTTTATCCAGACCATAAGCCATTGCTGCTGAAGTAGGTTCGTTTATGATACGGAGTACATCGAGACCGGCTATTTTTCCTGAATCCTTGGTTGCTTGACGTTGAGAATCACTGAAATAAGCAGGTACAGTAATTACAGCTTCAGTAACCGTCTCTCCCAAATATTCTTCTGCCGTCTGTTTCATTTTTTGCAAAATGGAAGCTGAAATTTCCTGTGGAGAATAGTTTTTATCATTCACCTTCACATACGCTAAATCCTGATTGCCTTTAACAATTTCATAAGACACCATTTTTTTTGTATGCTTAACTTCCGCGGATTTAATGTCCTGTCCCATCAACCGCTTGATGGAATAGATTGTACGCAGAGGATTTGTGACTGCTTGACGCTTTGCAACCTGTCCTACCAATCGTTCCCCTTCATCATTAAAAGCAACCATTGAAGGAGTTGTACGAGTTCCTTCTGCATTTTGAATGACTTTCGGGTCACCTCCCTCCATGATACTTACACATGAATTTGTGGTTCCTAAATCTATACCAATGACTTTCCCCATTATGTTTCTCCTTGTTTTTCATGAATGCCCCCCTGATAAAACTTGATTGTGTCAAGGGGATTTAGATAAATTTTTACTTAATTTTTTCTGCAACTAAGCTTAGTTTTTTCCGGACACCCGGACCATTGCCGGACGAATGATACGGCCATGAAGGATGTAACCGCCAAGGCACTCCTCAACAACTTGATTGTCAGGAACAGAGTCTGACTCAACAACTCCTACAGCCTGGTGTACGTTTGGATCAAAGACTTCTCCAACTGTATTAATTCTCGCAACACCGAATTTTTCAAAAACTTCATGTGTAAGTATCATGGAGGGAGGTGACTTTACCCATTATGTTTCTCCT
>DTUH01000236.1 GCA_012964265.1 Candidatus Lambdaproteobacteria bacterium | reverse complement strand
CATTTTTGTCTTAGATATTGACCAACTCTATAATATTCAAAAATATTTCAGATAAATTTCTCTAACTTTTTGAGTTACTGTTTCCACAGTTTCACGCAAATTTGTAACTTCGTAACCATGATGTTTCAACAGTTGGAGAATGGTCTCTGTTTGAACCTTCTCAAAATCCAGCAGATCTGTTGAATCATCATAGATCAGTCGAAGACCATTTTCAATTAGTCTCAACAATTTGTAATTATATTGTAAATTTTGAGCATCTTCTTTTTTCAGCAAATCAAGTGCACCAAGTTTCCCCAGTGCCTCAAGTGTTTTTGGACTTTGTAATTGCGGATAACTGCCACCATGTTTCAGTTGCAAGGCTTGTGTCAGATATTCAATATCCAACAAGCCGCCTTTGCCTTCTTTGATGTTACGGCGATTATCATTTTCGTTTGACAGTTCATTTTCTTTGCGCTTCCGGAAATGGTGGATTTGCGCGTTCATATCTTCTGGAGGAATCCATTCATAAACCGCACTGCGCATTCCGTCCTCAACCTTTTTAAACCATTGCGCTTCACCGCTTCCACCAATCACTCGGCCCTTGATCAATGCCTGATGTTCCCATGGTTGTGATTTTTCATGATATTTTAGATAGATATCCAAAGGCGTCACCAAAACACCTGCGTTTCCGGATGGCCGCAGTCGTGCGTCAAGCTTGTAGGCATAGCCGGTGCGAGTTATTGTAGAAAGGCAGGAAATGAGACGCTGAATCAATTTGATCCAATATTCCTGTGCACCGATTTTACGTACACCACCGGTAGTTCCCTCACCGGAATGAATAAAAATTAAGTCGAGATCGGAGAAATAGGTTAATTCACTTCCGCCCAATTTCCCCAAACCGATTATAGCAAACTGCCCTGGTTCTCCCAGCACGTTTTGGACTTCACCATAACGTTGATTTAACCATTTTTGTGATAAACTAAAAGCCGCTTGTACAATCACTTCAGCAAGCAAAGTCAGTCCAATTCTGGTTCGTTCGTATGACAGAACACCTTCCATTTCAGCACTGCCAAGCAGGAATGTGATTGTATGCTTGAATTGTCGAAGTTGATCAATTTCATCTTCCTCATTATCAGTGCAATTCCGTAGTTTTTCTTCAAGCTGCCTGGCCCATATTTCTTTTGAAATTTCCAGTCTGGAATTGTCAAGTTGGTCCAGTAAATCCAAGTGACTGAGCAAATAATTCCATAGCATTTCGCTGGTTTCGGCAATTCTCATCAAGCGTGAAAGTGACGATGGATGCCTGGACAATTTTTGATAATAACCAATTTTCACACTTACAGATTCAAACAAACGCTGAAATTTGTTTTTTGTATTCTCACTCATCAGTGGAGCAAGATGCTGGGAGAATAGTTCAATAAACTGCTGTTCCTCTTTGGTGAAATTTTTTATTCGAACACAGTTGCGGATTGCAGCTTCAATTTCCAGATGTTTGCGACTGAACAAACCGCTGAATATCGCACGTACCCGCCCCATCACATCTTTCAAATCACTTAAAAATTGTTGACGTGCTTTTTCTACATCAAATTCGATGTAGCCCAAATTTCTGGCAATTTCCTGTTGTTGTATTATGTCTGAAGGCAAGGTGTGAGTTTGGTGTTCCTCGCGCATTTGAAGATGATGCTCCACTCGTCTTAAAAATAAATATGCTTGTCCCAAAGTGTACGCATCACGCTCCGGAATTAATTCTGCTTCTCTCAGTTTTTCCAAAACTACTAAAGTTGCAGGACTGCGTAGTTCCGGTTTCCCTCCACCATATAAAAGTTGAAAAGTTTGCACAAAAAATTCAACTTCACGGATTCCTCCAACACCTAATTTTACGTTCAAATAGCTCTCCTGCAAATGCTCTGCTTCAATACGCTCTTTAACTTTTTCCACATCATGCAAAACTGCTTCATCCAGCAAACTACGAAAAACAAAAGGGGTAATCATGCTCATGAAATCTTTTCCGGACTGTTCGTTTCCCGCAATCGGAACCGCTTTAATCAAGGCTTGTCGCTCCCACAGTTCTCCGCTTGCAGTATAATACAATTCCATTTCATCTAAAGACTGAACCAGCGGAGCGCGTTCGCCTCCAGGACGTAAACGCATATCCATCCGTGCCAAAAAACCTTCCTCGGTTACATCCCCCATTACATCAATCAAAATTCTTGCGGTTTTCATCCGGAGTTTATTATCGCGTTCCGAATTTCCGCTGAGAGGCTCGTAATCATGAACGAATATTAAATCAATATCGGATGAATAATTTAGTTCATTTCCGCCTAATTTTCCCATTCCCAAAATAGTAAATGGAAAAAGCTCTTGACGTTTTTCTTTCCGGAAAGGGGTGGATTCGCGGCAGTCAATTTCTGTCGAATCCGGAAATGATTTGGAAGTGGCATATTGCTTGATTCCTAATTCGTATTTGCTAATTCCAGAAAGTGCCGCACGTAAACAGCAAGCTGCGATTGAGGAAAGTTCTTCAAGTGTATCCTGGAATGGGCATAGTTGTGCTAAATCACGGACTGTAATGCGTAAATATTCTTCGTATTTATAGCGCCGTAAAATATTCTTGAATTCTGCTAGCGAAAACTCCGGATGTTGTTCAATCTTTTTCCGGAGTTCCGTTTCCATTTTCACCAAACTTTTTTTCTTTCTAAGAAAAGGAGATTCAAGCAATTGTTCAGCAAGTTGCGGATTCCGTTTTAAACGATTTGCCAGAAAATTGCTGCGTCCGAAAATGTGCAACAAAGCATATGTGTACGGACGATTCCAGTTAAAATCACTTCCGCTTTTTGCACTGAAAGCTTCCGAAAAATTAATCAGCTGGGTCAGGGCGGTTTCCGGTGTTCCGCAAGAAAGCAGAATTGGAAGAAACTGTGGAAGGTGAGCTGCAATTCCCTCAATTGCAACACTCTTTTCCACCAAGTTCGCAAGCGGCTCTGAAGATGTGGTTGAGAAGGGTGAAGAAGAGTCCCGCAAAATTTCATGCCAGTCAATATTTTGAGGCAAAGGGATGAGATTTTGAATCCAGTCGTTGAGGGTCACGATTAACTCATAAATGGTTTAGGTGCGAGCACAGTTTAGCATAATTCGGCATTTGTCAGAAATAAAAAAAGGTTCTTTCGTACTAGAAAATTTTGTTCTGGAAAAATTTTCCCGGATCCCCTTGATGAGGCTTTGTGTGTGATCTATGTCAGCGGAACTCTGCACTCCTGTTTTTGCAAATTTCCAAAACTAAGTATTTCATCCTGAATCCGGTGCAGGATTAAGAAAGCAGATTTGCGGTGAGAATATTTGAAAAGGAATTAAAAGTGGAAAGTCGTGGGAGCAAAGGAATCACTCCCACGAAAAAAGTGATTTAATAGTGGTAATACAACTCAAACTCATGTGGGTGAGGACGGGAATCGATAGATTTGACTTCTTCTTCCATCTTCCAGTCCAGCCAGTAATCGATGACATCTTTGGTAAATACATCACCTTTGAGTAAGAATTCATGGTTTTTTTTAAGTGCATCCAATGCTTCCTGTAACGAACTGGGCATCTTGCCAATTTTGTTCAGTTTTTCCGGGGGAAGATCATAGATATTCACATCCATCGGTTCACCTGGATCAATTTTATTTTGGATCCCATCCAGCCCAGCCATCATCATGGCAGGAAAAGCCAGATAGACATTTGCACCTGAGTCAGGACAACGGTACTCAATCCTGCGGCCTTTTGGAGAATCAACGACAGGAATTCTAACGGTCGCAGAGCGGTTACGATTTGAATAGGCCAGGTTGATTGGTGCTTCAAATCCCGGAACAAGACGCTTATAGGAGTTGGTCAAAGGGTTGGTAAACGCAGCCAATGCCGGTGCGTGCTTGAGGATACCTCCGATGTAATAAAGTGCCATTTCACTCAATCCTGCATAATGATCACCGGCAAACAAAGGTTGCCCATCTTTCCAAATCGATTGATGCGTGTGCATTCCACTGCCGTTATCCGCAAACATAGGCTTTGGCATAAAGGTGGCGGACTTGCCGTTTTCGCGGGCCACATTACGTACAACGTATTTGTACCATTGCATCATGTCCGCAGCTCTCAACATAGTATCAAACTTAAAATCTATTTCGTGCTGAGCAGGTGCGACTTCATGGTGTTGTGCTTCAATGGTCAGTCCCAAATCCTCCATAGTTAAAACCATTTCTGCCCTAATATCGCGGTCCTGATCAAACGGTGCCGCAGGGAAATAACCTGACTTGTGACCAATTTTATAAGCCTTATTTCCGCCCACTTCTTCTGCACCGGAATTCCAGGGACATTCCGTAGAATCAATTGAATAAAAACCACCTTCAGGACCTTGACCGAAACGTACGTCGTCAAACAGGAAAAATTCTGCTTCCGGCCCAACGAAGATAGTGTCTCCAACTCCGGTAGAAATAAGATATTTTTCCGCTTTCTTCGTAACGCTGCGTGGATCACGTGAGTAGCCCTCTCCGGTTACCGGATCCTGAATATCACAAATCAGGGAGAGTGTCGGATGTTCATAAAAAGGATCCATTTTGACCGTCGACAAATCCGGCATGACTTTCATGTCACTGTTGTCAATAGTCTGCCAGCAACGAATGCTGGAACCGTCAAACATGCGCCCATCTTCAAGCATTTCTTCGGTTAGTTCAGCGACAGGGATGGTGAAGTGCTGCCATGTTCCAAGAAAGTCGATGAACTTCAAGTCCACCATTGCAGCATCATTTTGTTTTGCAAATTCAATTACCTCTTTCGGCGTAGTCATAACATATTCCTTTTTTACTATTTTTAATTATTTATTAGCCACAATATCATGGCACAAAAAAACACAACTTGTCACTTAAGGCAAATACCAAGCCATAAATCATCATACTAATATTACAGATTATTTTTTAATTTCACAATAAATTTCGCACATTTTTTTAGCAACTGCACAAATTTTGAGCAGATTGGTTCCACTGTTACAAATTCAATCCATAAACTTCAATAGCAGTTCGGGCAAAATAACATTCTCTAATTGCTTTTCGTAAAAAGTTAAAAACCTTAATGTAAAAACTAATGTTGAAATTATATTGATTGAAAAAAACAAATGTAACTGAAAAAGTTACAAACTGCGACTCCTCTTTGCAGTATCTGCATTAAAACACACTAATCACTGCAGCTTATAATTTACACTGCTCAGTTGAAACGTTCTGGTATATTGCTTGCTTTTACCAAAGCAACAAAAAAGGTAATAATAACCTACAACTTCAATATTTAGGGAATCCCATGAGTGGCATGACCAGCCTAGTTCAAGCAGCAGGTGTAATTGAACATAAAATGGAAACGGTTTCAAATAACCTGGCTAACGTCAACACTGTTGGTTTCAAGGAAGATCAGCCATCCTTCAGGGAGGTTCTTTCCACTACTCAACGTATTGTTCCGGAATCACTGGAGGAGCGTTTTTTGTCACACGAATATCTGGATGACTATGTAGGGATGGACAAATCAGCTGTAGTCATAGATGAAGTTGGCAAGAATTTCCAAACCGGCCGGATGCGCTCTACCGGCAACGATCTTGATTTTGCACTGGCCAACGACGGTTTTTTCACGATTGCCACTCCCCAGGGCGAGCGTTTTACGCGTGCCGGAAATTTTCAACTTGATGCTGCAGGACGAGTCGTCACGAATGACGGTTATCCGGTTTTGGGTGCAAAAGGTGAAATTATTATCAAAGAAGGTGCAATTCAAGTTAGCGAAAACGGACAGGTCAGCGTTGACGGAATTATTACTGACAGCTTTCGTTTGGTACGTTTCCAAAATCAAGACCATTTGCAGAAACTTGGACAGGGATTTTACGCACCAATTGACAGCAATGATCTGCCAATTGTATCAGATGAAATTCAGATCAAGCAAGGAATGCTTGAAGATTCAAATGTGAACAGCATGCTGGAAATGACCCGTATGATCACCGCAACACGTGCCTATGAATCTGTTCACAGAGCCCTTTCCATGCTCGACAAATTAGATGAAAAAGCCATTAGTTTGGTTCAAGCTTAATTATTTATTAACGAAGTAACCTCCATAACAATAATCTGACTCAGGAGTTTCCCGCTTATGATGCGTGCACTTTATACGGCTGCAACCGGAATGCAAGCCCAGCAAAGAAATATCGATACCACTGCTAACAACCTGGCAAACGTTAACACAACCGGTTTTAAGAAAAGCAAGGTCCAGTTTCAGGATTTACTTTATTACAATGAACGCAGCGCAGGTGTTCCTTCTTCAGTTTCCACACAAGTTCCGGTTGGAATTCACGTAGGACACGGTGTGAAGTATGTCAGTATTGATAAGGTGCATACACAGGGTAATATGGAGAACACCGGTAATGATCTGGATATGAGCATTGATGGAATGGGATTTTTTCAGATTCTCCAACCAAATGGAATCATCGCATATTCCAGAGACGGGCATTTCAATGTGGATGGAATGGGACGTTTGGTGACAAATGACGGAATGCTGATGGATCCGGAGATTAATATACCTGCAGATACCAGAAAAGTTCAAATTGGCATAGATGGTACAGTATCTGTTTTTTTACGAGATGATAATTTACCTGAGGCTCTCGGCAGCATTCAGTTGGCACGTTTTCAAAATCCGGCAGGACTGACTCCAATTGGAAAAAACCTTTATCTTTCAACTCCCGCTTCTGGGAATGCAATCGTTGATGCTCCCGGTTCGAGTAATATGGGAACACTTACACAGGGTTTTTTAGAACGTTCAAATGTTTCCCTTGTTGAAGAAATGGTAAACATGATAACGTCGCAGCGTGCGTATGAAGTAAATTCCAAAGCGATTCAGTCTGCAGATGAAATGCTGAAAAATACTAACAATCTGGTAAGGTAATTGACTGATCGTCGAGGCCGGTAAAGCCTGAAAAATTGTTTCAAAAGCAAAAGTAAAATTTTGGTAAGCAGTATTGTCAAAACTCCATGAATTCTAAGTTCAGTCAGTGGTTAAATCAAAAGGTAGAGCAATGAAACGATTTACTTATCATTACGGATTGTTAGTGCTGTTAATTATTATTTGTTCCGGAACAGCAATATCAAAAGAAAATAAGCTGAGAGAAACGCAGCAAATCAAGATTTTCCTGCCCCAGTCTTCAGTCATAGACAGCGATGAATATCGACTTGGAGAGATTGCTCAAATTGAAGGTGAAGATGTTTTGCTGTTGGAAAAACTCGGTAAAATCATCATCGGTCGCGCACCTTTACCAGGACGAAAATTAACCGTTACCCGTTCCTTAATTCTTTCACGTTTACGTTCCCACAAACTCAATGTTAAGCAAATTGCTTTTCCTGGATCAGACTCAAGCAGCATTCAGCGTGCAGCATTAAAAATTTCGGGCAAGGACATCGAGCAAGTCGTCTTGCTGCACATTAAAGAATCAAACAATGATAAGGATTTAAAACCGCGTCTGCTTGCAAAGACAAGAGATATTTTTCTGCCAAGAGGGCAGGTAAGTTATGTAATTACTTCAAAGGGGAAATATAAAAAGGAAGGCGGATACCGTAATTATGAAGTTGAGTTCAGTATAGACGGTAAAGCGGTCAGAATAGTTACTGTGCGAACCTATCTGAAATTATACAAAGAAATTTTTGTTGCTCGCGATACCATTAAGCGTAACCAGGTTATTGAAGAGTCTGATTTACTGAAAGTCCGTAAGAATGTTGATCGGATGCCGCGTGAATATGTAACAGACAAATATCAACTAATTGGTAAAATTTCCACACGGACAATAAATCCCAGCGAAGCGATCCGTGGAAACACAGTTACAGCACCACTATTGATCAAATCCGGAGATCGTTTGCAAATCGTTTTTGAAACTCCATTTTTACGACTTTCTGCTCCGGGAATTTCTTTGGCAAAAGGCAGGAAAGGAGAACGTATACCTGTGAAAAACCTGGAAAGTAAAATCGTTGTATTTGCAATAGTAGAAACCAGAAGTATAGTACTTGTAAATTAAAGATTCAGGCTTTGAGCACGAAAGTCGTAAATTCTAAAATGTCATTGATTTCACTAATCATGAAGATTTAGACCGTAGGTCAAACTTTAGTTTTTTTGAAATTGCACTAACTCCCTTTTCATGCATTCAGGAGAACAAAGCTGAACTTTTGACTGAAGTTGTTTTTGCTTAAATATTAATAAGTCTAATTACCACACTTGTTTGTAATTATTAATTAATTTTCATTTTATATTTACGTTGTCTCAATTATATTTCTCATTTTCACGTTTGTTTTACTGGTTCCTGGCCGCATTTCTGGTTCTAAGCCTTGCGGGTTGTCTTCCTCCCAGACCACAACCTCGGCCTCCAGCTGATGTTTTAGCTGCAAAGGCGTTGAAAAAACAGAATGAAAAATTAAAACTG
>DTUH01000235.1 GCA_012964265.1 Candidatus Lambdaproteobacteria bacterium | reverse complement strand
CGGCATAAAATGCAAGTGTTGCTCCACAGTAAAAACCCGTAGACTAACCGCCGACACGGGACATGACAAGAGCCGAACCGGTAAAAGTAGCATCTTGTTTGTAGGAAACCGATTTTTTGACAAGATTTTGCAGAGGTTCTGCCGGATCAGGATGATCCAATAAATGACGGATAGAGAGGGGTGTCGGATTACTCAAGCAACCGATGAGTTGACCGTTGGAAGTTAGACGTAAGCGGGAACAAGTGGAGCAAAAAGGTGCGCTGTTATTTGGAATAATTCCAAAATATCCGCCAGGAACCCAGTAACGAAGTGAAGTTGAGTCAGTATCTGCTGATACAGGCTGCACAGTAAAACGTGCTGAAATTCTCTCCAGTATTTCGTGCATTGTCACTAGTTTAAAATCATCTTTATGGTAGAGAGGTCCCATCGCCATCAGCTCGAGATAGCGTACTTCAACTCCCCGTCTCACACCATATTCAAGCATTTTAACAATTTCTTCTTCGTTTTCACCTTTGATTACTACCATGTTGACTTTGACGCGCAGCCCAATTTTCAAACATTCTTCAATTCCTTCCAGTGTTTTATGAAGTTTGCCGACTCGTCCCATTCGTTTAAAATTTCCTGGATCCAGAGAATCCAAACTCAGATTGACGTTTTTGAGTCCCGCCTCAACAAGGGCTTTTGCTTTTCTGGCGAGCAACTGACCATTTGTTGTCAAGCCGATACTGCTGATTCCCATTTCACGAATTCCTGAAATCACTGGAATCAAGTTCGGGTAGAGCAACGGTTCACCTCCGGTGAGACGCACTTTTTCAATTCCGGCATGTTCCTTTAACATCCGGACCAAACTCAACATTTCATCTGCACCCAATTCGTCAGGAGCACGCTTGTGATCACTCAGACTGGTGACACAGTAAGTGCAGGCCATGTTGCAGACCTCTGTGAGAGAAATACGGAGTTTATTGATGTTGCGACCGTGAAGGTCAATCATGAGGGTTTCTCCTTTCCAAAACCGGGAGGCTGACCAGTTTCCCAATCAACCCTATCGTTCGCCAAACCATGGTTGCTACGTTAGGTTTTGGCGAATCGGAGATTAAAATATTATCTTTTTTTTAAAACGACATTTGAGCTTATTTCAATTTAACCGGTAAGTCAAACAAATTATTAATTAAAATAATTTGTTAAAAAACAGCTATTTGCTTTTAACCGGCAGCTCTTTTAGAATACACTTAATCTTGCACAGATATTAAAGTCATAAAATGCCAAGTTTCTTTCAGTGTACAAAACTGAGGCAATTTTTCCAGTTAAATCAAAGTTCATCCAATGCAAAATAGAATGGCCAAAAAAAAATGGGGGCAAAACTTTCTTATCGACCAAAAAGTAGTTGAAACGATAGTTCAGGCCGCGGATGTGAAAAATGAAGAATCAATCCTGGAAATCGGCCCAGGACTGGGAACACTGACCCGAGCCTTGCTGGAACGGAATTCTCACGTCACCGCTGTAGAAATTGATCCGGAATTGTGTGTAAAATTAAGGCAGCGCTTCGTGAAGGAAGAAAGATTTACTCTGTGTGAAATGGATGTCATGGAACTTGCTCCGGAAGCTTTGGCCAATTTAATTCCTGCATCGGGAAAAGTGGTCGCAAATTTGCCATACAATATCGCTACTTCGCTGATACTGACGATACTGCCTGTCCGTAAAGCGTGGCAATCTTTGACTCTCATGGTTCAGTTTGAAGTTGCGGAGAGGATTTGCGCAACCCCTGAATCCGGAAAATCCTATAGTCCGTTGTCT